>DATMCB010000194.1:0-3260 GCA_035558835.1 Solirubrobacterales bacterium | reverse complement strand
GACGCCACTGCGGTCGCCCGGTCGCAGGCCCGAGCGCAGCTTCACGGTCACCGGCCTCCCCCCTGCGCCCTCGACCGCGGCGGCGGCGACGGCGACGGCGAGGTCCGGATCGGCGATCAGCTCAGCGCCGGCCCCGGTCTTGCGGACCTTTCTGACCGGACAGCCCATGTTCAGGTCGATCAGGTCCGCCCCGGTCTCGGCGACCACGGCGGCCGCCCCCCGCATCACGCCGGGATCGGCGCCGAAGAGCTGGATCGCGGTCGGGTGCTCGTCGGGATGGATCCGCAACAACTCGTTCAGCGTCCGCTCGTTGCCGTAGTGGATCGCGTGGCTGGAGACCATCTCCGAGACGGCGAGCCCGGCACCGTGGCGGCGCGCCTGCAGGCGTACGAACCAGTTGCCGATCCCGGCGAGCGGCGCCAGCAGCACCCGGTTGGCGATCTCGACGTCGCGGATCCGGAACGGCTCGGTCAGCGGGCTCTGCGCGCTCACCTGTTCCGCTCCCAGATCAGGCGCAGGCCGCGCAGCGTCAGGTAGGGATCGACCTCGTCGATGTTCTCGCAGAGCGGCGCGATCGTCGCCGCCATGCCGCCGGTCGCGATCACCGTCGCGTCGGCGCCGAGCTCGTCGCGAAGCCGTGCGACGACGCCATCGACGAGGCCGGCGAAGCCATAGGCGAACCCCGACTGCAGCGCCCCCTGGGTGCTGCGGCCGATCGCGACCTCGGGCTCGGTGAGCTGAAAGCGCGGCAGCTTCGCGGCCCGCGAGGAGAGCGCCTCGATCGAGACCTCGAGCCCGGGAGCGATGACGCCGCCGAGGTACTCGCCGTCGGCGGAGACGGCGTCGAAGTTGATCGACGTACCGAAGTCGACCGACAGGCAGCGGCCGCCGACCTTCTCGTAAGCGGACACGGCGTTGACGAGCCGGTCGGAGCCGAGCTCGCGGGGGTTGTCGATGCGGATCGGCATCCCCGTCCGCGCGGCGGGGCCGACGAGGAGGAAGCGGGCGTCGAGGTGGCGCTCGCTGAGGCGCTCGTACTCGGGCTCGAGCCGCGGCACGACCGTCGACAGGATCAGGCCCTCGACAGCGCTCCACTCGAGATCGCGGAACTGCAGCGATCCGGAGAGCGCCAGCGCCGGCTCGTCGGCGGTCGAGTCGCCGCGGGTCGCGAGCCGCCAATCGCCGATCAGCTCGGCGCCCGAGAAGGCACCGACGTGGGTCTGGGTGTTGCCGACATCGACCGCGAGCAGCATCGGCCGATTGTCGCAACCGCCGCCGGGCCGATGCGTGTAGGTTCGCGGCGATGAAGGCGCGGCTGTTCACGATCCCCGCATCGCATCCGGGCTGGACGGTCCGGCTGATGCTCGAGCGCAAGGGCATCCCCTACACGCGGATCGACCTCGTCAAGATCGTCTCGATGCCGGTCGTGCGGGCGCTCGGGTTTCCCGGCTCCACCGTGCCGGCGCTCATCCTCGACGGTAAGCGGATCCAGGGTTCGCGGGCAATCGCCCACGAGCTCGACGCCCTCGTTCCCGAGCCGCCGCTCTTCCCGGCCGACCCGGCCGAGCGCAAGCGGGTCGAAAAGGCGGAGACGTGGGGCGACGAGGTGCTCCAGGGCGTCGCCCGGCGGCTGGCGTGGAACCTGCTCGCCAAGGACAGCGGCTCGGTCCGGAGCTATCTCGAAGGCTCGAGGCTCGGGGTGCCGCACGCGGTGGCGGCGAGGACCGCGCCCCCGATTGCGAAGCTGGCAGCTCGTTTCGATCGGGCCGACGACGCGCACGCGATCGCCGATCTGGCGGCGCTTCCCGAGCTGATCGACCGGGTCGACGGCTACATCGCCGACGGCGTCATCGGCGGCGACGAGCCGAACGCGGCCGACTTCCAGATCGCTCCGAGCGTCGCGCTGCTGATGACTCTGGACGACCTCCGGCCACACATCTCCGAACGGCCCGCCGGCGCCCTGGCGACACGACTCGTCCCCGACTTCCCCGGCCGGACGCCGCCCGCGTTCCCGTCCCACTGGCTGGCGCCGCTCGGCGGCGTGACCTGAACCGCTAGGCGATCGGCCCGAACCGCTCGACCCGCTCGCGGTCGCCGAGCGCCGCGAGGCAGTCGTCGAGCCGGGTTCCATCCGGCAGCGCCAGGTCCGGATCGAGCTCGAGCAGCGGGACGAGGACGAAGCGCCGCGACCGCGCCTCGCGGTGTGGCAGCGTCAGCCGCTCCGTCCGCAGCTCGATGTCTCCGAGCAGGAGCAGGTCGACATCGACCGGACGCGGGCTGTGCCGGGGGGCATCGAAGTCGCGGCCCGCGTCCGCCTCGACCGCCTTGCAGACGTCGAGGAGCTGCTCCGGCTCGAGATCGGTCGCGATCCGGATCGCGAGGTTGAGGAAGTCGGGCTGGTCGAGGATCTCGCCGACCGGTTCGGTCTCGTAGCCGCTCGAGACCGCCTCCACCTCGACCCCGCGCTCGCGCAGGCCGGCGATCGCGGCGCGCAGGTTCGCGACCCGGTCGCCGACGTTCGAACCGAGCCCGAGGTAGCCGGTGCGGATCACGGTCGCCGCAGCCGTGACGCTGCGCCTCTGCGCAGCGTCACGGCGACCTCGCCGATCGCCTCCGGGATCGGCGGCTCGGTCTTGGCGGCGCGGACCTCGATCTCGTCCGGTCCGAACCCGGCTGCGAGCCGGTCGGCGATCGCGCCGCAGAGGTGCTCGAGCGTCCGGTGGCTCGTCCCGGTCACGATCTCGACGGCCGCCCTGGCGACGGCGCCGTAGTCGATCGTCTCCTCGAGCTCGTCGTCGCCGACGGCGGCGCAGTCGGCCACGGTCATCGTGATGTCGAGGACGATCAGCCTGCCGACGGCCCGCTCCTCCTCGCTGACGCCGTGCGGCCCGAACGCCCGCAGTCCGCGCAGCTCGATCCGGACCGGCTCGCCGCTCACCGATCGGCTCCGACCAGCGGCGCGCCGCGCCCGGCGATCGCATCGGCCACCCGGACCGCATCGACGGTCGCGGCGACGTCGTGGACGCGGAGCACCGAGGCTCCGCCGGCGAGCGCGCCGAGCGCGGCGGCGATGCTGCCGCCGAGCCGCTCGCCGACCTCACGACCGGTGATGGCGCCGAGGAAGTTCTTGCGCGACGCGCCGACGACGACCGGGCGGCCGAGGTCGGCGATGCGGTCGATCCGGGCGATCAGCTCGAGGTTGTGCTCGACGGTCTTGCCGAAGCCGATGCCGGGGTCCACCCAGACCCGCTCGGGATCGA
>DATMCB010000193.1:0-4773 GCA_035558835.1 Solirubrobacterales bacterium | reverse complement strand
CCGGCGGTCGGGACGGGCGATCCGCTCGCTCGGCCTCGAAGCCCGGCTGGCCGGGGGCGGCAGCTGGAGTGCGACGGCCGTGCTGCGCAGCGCGAGCGGCTCCCCCGAGCGCCTCCGGCTGGCGCTCGCGCCGAAGCTCGCCCAGCTCACCGCGCCGGCGACCGCGCTGGCGCTCCGGGCAGTCGCGACGGCTCCATCCGGAGGCGCCCAGCAGGCGCTCGGCGAGGATCCGGCCGAGCGCCGGCGCGAGCGGCTGGCCGAAGCGATCCGCCAGGTCCGGGCCGCCGCCGGCCGCGACGCGGTGCTGCGGGTCCTCGACGTCGACCCCGGCTCGAGGGTCCCGGAGCGCTGGGCGGCGCTCGCGCCCTACAACGACCACGGCGCGGAGCGATGAGCCGCCCCGCCAATCCCTACGCCCCACGCGAGGTCACGGTCGTCGCCGGCGCCGGGCGACCGCGCAGCGTCGCCGGTCGCGGCGTCGAAGCGGTCCGTGAGCAGTGGCTAGTCGAGGATCGCTGGTGGTCGGAGGCGCCGCTTCGCCGCCACTACCTGGAGGTGGTGCTGGCCGGCGGGCGCTGCGTGGTCGTCTATCGCGACCTCGCGACCGGCCGCTGGTACGAGCAGCGATGAGCTACGTCGAGCTCCACGCCCACTCGGCCTTCTCGTTCCTGGACGGGGCCTCGAGCCCCGACGAGCTCGCCCTTCGCGCCGCCGAGCTCGGCTACCGGGAGCTGGCGCTGACCGACCACGACGGGATCTGGGGGTCGATGGAGTTCGCCTGCGCCTGCCACGCCCAGGGGATCAGGCCGATCACGGGCGCCGAGGTGACCGTCGTGGAGGCGGCCGGCTCCGCCGTCGTGGTGCCCGGCTTTCGCGGCAACTGCCCGCCCGGCGCCTTCCACCTGACCCTGCTGGTCGCCGACGCGGCCGGCTACCGGAACCTCTGCCGGCTGCTGACGACGGCCCACTCCGGGACCCGCGAGGCGACCGAGCCGCTGCCGCCGCTCGTCTCGCTCGCCGACGTCGAGCGCCACGCCGAGGGGATCGTCTGCCTGTCCGGATGCGCGCGCGACGGCGCCCTGGCCGGGCGCATCGCCCGCGGCGACAACGGCGGCGCCGAGCGCCTCGGCCGGAGGCTGCTCGCGGCGTTCGGGCGGGATCGCTTCCGCGTCGAGCTGCAGGTGCCGCTCTGGCGCGGCGACCGGGCCCGCAACCGCAGGCTCGCCGGCCTCGCCGCGACGCTCGGCGTTCCCTGCGTGGCGACCGGCGACGTCCACGCGCACGATCGCGGCCGGATCCCGCTCCAGGACACGCTCGTCGCCGTCCGGCTCGGCGGCACCCTCGAGTCGACGGAACCCGAGCGGCGCGGCAACGGTTCCGCGACCCTGGTCTCCCCGGCGCGAGCGGCCGAGCGCTTCCGCGACCATCCCGAGGCGGTCGCCGAGACCGCCCGCCTCGCCGACCGGCTCCGCTTCGACCTGACGACCGACCTCGGCTACAGCTATCCGGGCGCCGAGGACGGCAGCGCCGACCGGCGGCTGGCCGAGGCCTGCCGGGCCCGGTTCGGCGAGCGCTACGACGGCAAGCCGAAGCGGGCCGAGGCCGAACGTCGTCTCGAGCAGGAGCTCGGGCTGATCGCGAAGCTGAAGCTCTCGGGGTTCTTCCTCCTCCATCGCGACCTGCTCGAGCTCGCCCGCGAGGTCGCGGTCGAGGTCCGCGGCCCCGACAGCGCCCGTTCGCTGCTGCCGCCCGGACGGGGCCGGGGCTCCAGCGTCAGCTCGGTCGTCTGTTATCTGACCGGGCTCTCCCACGTCGACCCGGTCGAGGCGGGCCTGTTCCTGGGCCGCTTCCTGAACGAGGAGATCACCGAGGCGCCGGACATCGATCTCGACTTCCCCCGTGACGTCCGCGAGCGGCTGATCCCGCGGGTCCACGACCGCTACGGCTCCGACCGCTCGGCCCTCGTCGCCGCCTTCCCGACCTACCGGGCGAAGGGCGCGATCCGCGACTTCGGAAAGGCGCTCGGGCTGCCGCCGGGCGAGATCGAGCGTGCCGCCCGTTCGGCCGGCCACCACGAGCGAGCCGAGCTCGGCGGCGACGGCGCCCGCCGGCAGGCGCTGCGGAAGCTGCTCGACGACGCCTACGGGCTGCCCCGGCACCCCTCCCAGCATCCCGGCGGGATGGTGCTCTCGACGCAGCCGCTGACCGATCTCTGCCCGGTCGTCCCGGCCGCCATGGAGGGCCGGCAGATCGCGCAGTGGGACAAGGACTCGTGCGCCGACGCAGGCTTTCTGAAGATCGACCTGCTCGGCCTCGGGATGCTCTCGGCGGTCGAGCGTGCGGTCACCGAGATCGCCCGGGTCCGCGGCGAGCGGATCGACCTCTCGCGGATCCCGCTCGACGATCCCGAGGTCTACCGGCGGATCCGCGCTGCGGAGACGACCGGCGTCTTCCAGATCGAGAGCCGCGCCCAGATGCAGATGCTGCCGCGATCGCGGCCCGAGAACATCGATGACCTGACCGTCCAGGTGGCGATCGTCCGGCCCGGGCCGATCCAGGGCGGTGCCGTCCATCCCTATCTCGAGCGCCGCAAGCGACTCCGTGAGGACCCCGGCTACGAGGTCCCCTACGAGCACCCGAGCCTCGAGCCGATCCTCGCCGACACCCTCGGCGCGATCGTCTTCCAGGATCAGGTGATCCAGGTCGCGATGGCACTCGCCGGATTCAGCTCCGGCGAGGCGGAGGGGCTGCGGCGGGCGATGAGCCGGAAGCGCTCCGAGCGGGCGATGCAGGCCCATCGCGAGCGCTTCGTCGAGGGCGCGATCGCGCGGGGCGTCGATCCCGGCGTCGCCGAGCGGGTCTTCAGCCAGATCCACGGTTTCTCCGGCTTCGGCTTCCCGAAGTCCCACGCCGCCGCGTTCGGCCTGCTCGCCTACCAGTCGACCTGGCTCCGCGTCCACTACGCCCCCGAGTTCCTCTGCTCGCTGCTGAACGAGCAGCCGATGGGCTTCTACCCGCCCGACGCCCTCGTCCACGAGGCGCAGCGGCGCGGGATCGAGGTGCGGCCGCCGGACGTGAACGCCAGCGCGGTCCTCTGCCGGGTCGAGGAGGGGACGGAAGGTCTCGCCGTGCGGATCGGTCTCGGCTACGTGAAGGGGCTGAGCGAGCGCGACGCGGCGGCGGTCGTGGCGGAGCGCGAGCGCGGCGGCGACTACCGCGACCTCGGCGACCTCGCCTCCCGCTCGGGAGCCGGGCGCGACGGCCTCGAGCGGCTTGCCTGGGCCGGCGCCTGCGGCGGGCTCGGCGGCGGCGACCGGCGGCGGGTGCCGCTCTGGCGGCTCGGCGTCGCGAACGGCTCCGGCGACGGCCAGCTCAGCCTGCCCCTGCCGTTGCCCGAGGCGCCTGCGCTCGCCGAGCAGACGCCCTGGCAGCGGCTGACGGCCGACTACGGCGCCTACGGGATCGCCCTCGAGGAGCACCCGTTGAGCCTGCTCCGCGGCGATCTCGATCCCGCCACGGTGACGTGCGCGGCGCTCGAGCGGATCCGGGACGGCGCCGGTCTCGAGGTCGCCGGCCTGCTCGTCGCCCGGCAACGCCCGGCAACCGCCCGAGGCGTGATGTTCCTGCTGATCGAGGACGAGACGGGAGTGGCGAACGTGATCGTCCTCCCGCCCGTCTACGAGCGTCACCGCCTGACCGTGCGGACGGCCTCGCTCGTCACGGTCACGGGCTGCCTCGAGCGCCGCGAGGGCGTCGTCAACGTCGTCGCGAGCGCGGTCCGCCCGATCGAGCGTCCCGATGTCCCGCTCGCCGACGTCCACACGATCGAGCCGTCGCGTACCCGGGAGACCGGGCGCGACGGCGGGCGCGAGATCAGCGACCTCGACGCGGTCCTGCCGGTCGCCCACTCGTTCGGCCGCCGCGGCCGCTGACGGCCGGAATCGATCGCCGGCTGCAAGTTCTCTTGCACGAACACGTGTACGTCCGACCCCCCTCCTATCTTCGCTCGCGATGAGAACGACGACAGACATGAACCAACGACCCCGCCGGCAGCGGACCGGCCTCGGGATCGGGGTCGCGGCGATCGATCGGGTCGCCGACCGCATCGATCTGGCGATCGATCTGCTGACGCTCGGCCAGTACGGGCTCGAGTGCCGCGAACGGCCACGCACCGGAGCGACCGGTTGCGGGGGGAGCAGCCGCAGCGGAGCCCGGACCGGGCTCCAGGAGGCTTGGGAGGCCCCCCGCACGCCGCGTCGTCCCGGCTGCGAGTGGGACTGGCCCGCCCGCCGCGGCGCCGCCCGCCCGCGCTGAGCGCACCTCAGTCGGCAGCGCCACCGTCGATCGCGGCGAGCAGCTCGGCGCCCGCTTCGAGCGCGCGCCGGACCCCGTCGCGATCGACGTTGGCGAAGACGTCGCTCGCGCGGTGCAGGTCGGGGATGAAGCCGTCCTGGTTGCTGATCGTCAGCGCCCGCCCGCCGGCGGCGAGGATCGGGCTGCTGTCGTAGGTGAGGCCGGCCGGGTGATCCTCCGGCTTCATCCGCAGGTCCGGCCGGGCGGTCGCAACCCGATCGGCCGTGGCGACCAGCCCCGGATCGGCGTCCCACTTGTCGATGACGCCCTCCCGGCGCAGGAACCGGACGCTGCCGGGGCCGCCGACGTTGTCGAAGTTGAGGAACATCCAGCCACCGGTGTCGCGGGAATCGCGAAAGGCGCGGGCGCCGAGCGTTCCCGCCTCCTCGCAGCCGGTGATCAGCACCACGACGCGGGTCG
>DATMCB010000192.1:0-5557 GCA_035558835.1 Solirubrobacterales bacterium | reverse complement strand
AGGAGGTAGAGGTCGGCGCTCGCCTCGACGCGTTCGAAGATGTTCCCCTCGACGAGCTCGACGCGGTCGCGGACGCCGGCGCCGCGCAGGTGGGCGTCGGCCTCGGGGAGCACGCCGGGAGCCTCGACGAGCACCCCGTTCAGCCCGGGTCGCGCCGCCAGGATCGCGGCGAGCAGCGGCCCGGAGCCGCCGGCGACGTCACAGACCGTTCCCCGCTCGGGCCACGGATAGCCGCTGACCACCCAAGCCTTGACGAGACCGGTCATCTCGCGCATCGAACTCGCAAACAGCCGCTCCTCGTCGGGATTGGCGGCGAAGTGGTCCCAGACCGAGCGCCCGTGGGTCGCCGGGAAGGACGGCTCGCCGGTCCTGATCGAGGCCGCGAGGTTGCCCCAGGCGTCCTGCACGGCGTCGGTGTTGATGTGCCGCGCCCAGAAGGAGATCGAGGGTGAGTGGGCCTCCCGCAGCGCCTGTCCCGTCGCCGTCAGCGACCAGGCGCCGCCGCGCCCGCGAGCGACGATCCCGTCGTCGGCGGCGAGTCGCAGCGTCCGCTCGAGAGTGTCGGCGTCGAGGTCGAGGTCGCCGCCCAGCTTCGCCGCCGTCGCCGGACCGGCCCCGAGCGCCTCGATCGCACCGACCTCGACCAGGGCACCGATCACGCGCGTCGTCGCGAACGCCATCAACCTTTCCCAGGCGAGCACCTCCGGCGGCAGCAACCGGTCGCCGGCGCGCCGCAGGAGCCGCCGGAAGCGAAGGCCGATCCGGACCGCGGCCGGCGGCGGCGTCTTGTCGAGGCTGATCGGGGCAGGCATCGCGCGGCTCCGACCCCGATCCGTCGCCTCAGCGCAGCGCCTGGCAGACGGCGTCGGCCTGGGCCTTGCGGATCAGCCCCGAGACCCGCGGCGAGCCCTGGCCGGGAACGATCTGCGAGTTGACCGAGAAGACGACCGAGCGGCGGCCGGTGGCGCTCGCGGCGGCGAACAGGCGGTAGCCGGGGTAGGAGCCGGTGTGGCCCCAGACGGTCCCGCAGCGGGTCCGATAGCGGAACAGCGCGAGCGTCGCGTCGTTCCGTCCCGGGCCGGGCGGGGAGGAGCGGCCGTGGACGTAGACGTCCTGGGCGCGGCCGATCTTCTTGCTGAACAGATCGCCGCCGACGTAGGCGCGGAAGAAGCGGTTGACGTCGACCGGCGTCGAGACGATCCCGCCCGATGCCCAGGCGAGAGCCGGGTTGATGAACTTGCTCTGGTCCTCGAACTCGCCCTGCTTGTTGCGGTCGTAGCCGTGCATGTAACCGCGCGGCATCTTCACCGTGTCGGGCAGGGTCGTGTCGCGGAGGCCGACCGGGCGATAGATCTCGCTGCGGAGCAACCGCTCGTAGCTCTTGCCGGTCGCGGCCTCGGCCATCAGCCCGACCATGATGTTGTCGCTGTCGGAGTAGTGGTAGTCCTCGCCGGGATCGAGGCCGGGCTCGAGTCCGTTGACGAAGTCGATCAGCTCGAGCGGGCTCATGTACTGGGCCGGATCGGCGATCAGCTCGTCGATGAAGGCCTGCTGGCGGATGTAGTCGGGGAGCCCGGCGGTGTGGCCGAGCATCTCCCTGACGGTGATCGCGTCGGCGAGCGGCCAGACGCCGGGGAGCCATTCGCCGACGGTGTCGTCGAGGCCGAGCTTCCGCTTCGATGCGAGCGACATCGCGATCGCACCGTTGAAGGCCTTCGCCATGCTCGCGATCCGCATCGGCGAGCGTCGCTTCGGCTTCGCGCCCGTCTCGAGGTTGGCGACGCCGCGGCGCCGGAACTCGACCCGCTTGCCGCGCTGGATCAGCACCGACAGGCCGGGCGGCCCCTGCGGGTCGTCGATGATCCGGTCGAGTGCCGCATCGAGCCTGCCGCCGTCGGCGGAGGCCTGCGGCGCCGCGGTCGCGGCAACCGTCGCGAACGTCGCGACCGCGGCGAGAGCGCCGGCCGCGATCGAGCGGATCTGTCGGGCCCTCGCCATCGTCGGCGGCAGTCTATGGGGATCGATGGGGACCGTCATCGCGACGGTCGGCTCGACATCTAGACTGGCCGCTGGTGGCCGAGCAGTCCCTCTACCGTCGTCATCGCCCGCAGTCGTTCGCCGACGTCGTCGGGCAGGAGCACGTCGTCCGCACGCTCAGCAACGCGATCGAGCGCGACCGCGTCCATCACGCCTACCTGTTCGTCGGATCGCGGGGAACCGGCAAGACGTCGATGGCGAAGATCCTCGCCCGCTCGCTGAACTGCGTCAACGGCCCGACCCTGGAGCCGTGTGGCGTCTGCGACTCCTGCGTCGCGATCGCCAACGGCAGCTCGATGGACGTGATCGAGATGGACGCCGCCTCGAACCGCTCGGTCGACGACATCCGCCTGCTCCGCGAGCGGGTCGGCTACGCGCCTCCGGAGGGGACCTGGAAGGTCTACATCCTCGACGAGGCGCACATGCTCACGCGCGAGGCGTGGAACGCGTTCCTGAAGACGCTCGAGGAGCCGCCGCCGCGCACCGTCTTCGTGCTCGCGACGACCGAGGCGCACAAGGTGATGCCGACGATCGTCGACCGCTGCCAGCGCTTCGACTTCGGCCGTCCCTCGCCGGACGAGATCGCGATCGTCCTCCGCCGCGTCGCCGACGCCGACGCCATCGCGGTCGAGGACGGCGCGGTCGGCGCGATCGCCCGCGCCGCCAACGGCAGCTTTCGCGACGCGCTCGGGACGCTCGATCAGCTCGTCGCCTACAGCGGCACCGAGATCGCCACCGACGACGTCCTCGCCGTGCTCGGCGTTGCCGACGCGGAGCTGATCTTCCGGGCGACCGAGGCGATCGCCGCCGGCGACGGCGCCGAGGCGCTCCGCGTCAGCGCCGCGATCTCGAGCGCGGGCCACGACCCGGCCCGGTTCGCGGCCGATCTCGTCGCCCACCTCCGCCAGCTCCTGGTCATCGCGACGCTCGGCGAGATCCCCGACCACTTCCTCGTCGTCGCCGAGCAGGAGGCGCGCCTCTCCGAGCAGGCCGGCCGCCTCGGCGAGGTCGCGCTGCTCCGCGCGATCGACGAGCTCTCGGCGGCGCTGACGGCGATCCGCGAAGGGGATGAGGCGCGGATGACCGTTGAGCTGGCGCTGCTCCGCTCGGCGAAGCCGGAGATCGATCCCTCGCGGGCGGCCCTGAGCCAGCGCGTCGAGCGCCTCGAGCAGGCGCTCGCCGGCAACGCGCCGGCGCCGGCTGCGAAGCCTGTCGCGGAGGCGAAGCCGGCGGCCGCGAAGCCGGTCGCCGAGGCGAAGCCCGCCGGTTCGCCCGCGCCTCCGGAGGCGGAGCCCACCGCATCGGCGCCGCCCGAGGAACCCGGCGAGGGCGGTACCGCCGATGTCGCCGACGGCCCCGACACCGGCCGGGAACCGGCCGGCCCGGTTGCCGTGGCCGACGCCGGTGCGCCGGACCTCGGCCGGGTCGTCGAGCTCTGGCCCGGCGTCCTCGACCAGATGCGGCAGGAGGGGGCCGGGATGCTCTCGGCCGTCGTCGGCGCCGCCCGCCCCGTCGCCGTCGACCCCGAGTCCGGGACCCTGACGATCGCCTTCCCGCCCGACTCCGGTTTCCACCTCCGCAAGGCCGACGACAAGGAGAGCCGGGCGCTGGTCGCCGACGCGATCGGCACCGTCCTCGGGGCGCCGCTGCGCCCGGTCTTCACCATGCACGAGGAGGGCGAGCCCGGTCACGAACCCGACCAGGGCGCCGTCGCGGCCGGCGAGGACGACCTGTTCGAGCGCTTCGTCGTCGAGTTCGACGCCGAGGTCGTGATCGATGAGCCCGAGCAAGCAGACGAGCGAATCGAGGAGACGAGCTGATGGCGAGAGGACGGATGCCGGGCCCCGGCGGGATGGACATGGGCGCGCTGATGAAGCAGGCCCAGCAGATGCAGGCCGACATGGCGAAGGCCCAGGAGGAGCTCAAGGACGAGGTCGTCGACGCGAGCGCGGGCGGCGGCATGGTCAAGGTCAAGGTCAGCGGCGACCTCGTCGTCCAGGAGATCGTCATCGATCCCGATGCGGTCGACCCCGAGGATGTCGAGATGCTCCAGGACATGGTCCTCGCGGCCGTCAACGAGGGCATCCGCGCCGCCCAGGAGCGGGCCGAGGCGAAGATGGGCGGCATCGCCGGCGGCCTCGGCGGGATGGGCGGCGGGCTCGGCCTGCCCGGAACGTAGTTGCATCCCGCCCCCGTCGACAGGCTGATCGCCGAGCTCGGCAAGCTGCCGGGGATCGGCCGCCGGACCGCGCAGCGGCTCGCCTTTCACATCCTCCGCTCGAGCGACGAGGATGCGTTCGCGCTGTCCGCGGCGATCCGCGAGGTCAAGGAGCAGATCGGCCTCTGCGAGACCTGCTTCAACCTCGCGGCGGGGCCGGTCTGCGAGGTCTGCGCCGACCCGCGCCGCAGCCGCGAGCTGATCTGCGTCGTCGAGGAGCCCCAGGACGTGATCCCGATCGAGCGGACCGGCGAGTACCGCGGCCTCTACCACGTCCTCGGCGGCGCCCTCTCGCCGATCGACGGCATCGACCCCTCCGACCTGAAGATCGAGGAGCTCGTCGCCCGCGTCGACGCCGGCGGCGTCGAGGAGGTCGTCATCGCCACCAACCCGACGACGACCGGCGAGGCGACCGCCCACCACATCGGCGAGCGCCTCCGCGATCGCGTCACCCTGACCCGCCTCGCCAGCGGCCTCCCGGTCGGCGCCGACCTCGAGCACGCCGACGAGGTCACCCTCGGACGCGCCCTGACCGGCCGCCGCAGCGTCTAGCCGACGGGGGGCCGGCTGACGTGGTCAACTGCGGATTGGCCACGCTATAGCAGGGCTATCTGCAGTTGACCGGCCTTGCCGCCGGGAGTGACGCGGGGCCTCGCTCTATCCTCATCGATCGTGGCGACCGAGGCGACGAAGGGACCGCAGGCGAGCACCCCCGGGGTCGGCTCCGGGGGTGAGACCGTGGTGATGAAGTTCGGCGGCACGTCGGTCGCCGGGCCCGAGGACCTGAAGCGGGCTGCGGCGCGGATCGTCGCCGAGCGCCAGCGGGGCAACAAGGTCGTCGCGGTGCTGTCGGCGCGGGGGAAGACGACGGACGAGCTGCTGACGATGGCGGGCGAGATCTCGGACAGCCCGAGCCCGCGCGAGATGGACATGCTGCTCTCGACCGGAGAGCGGATCTCCTGCGCGCTCTGCGCGATGGCGATCTGGGACCTCGGCCACCAGGCGATCTCGCTGACCGGCTCACAGGCCGGGATCGTCACCGACTCCTCGCACACCAAGGCGCGGATCGTCGACGTCCGCGCCGGCCGGATCGAGCAGGCGCTCGAACAGAACAACATCGTCCTCGTCGCCGGCTTCCAGGGCGTCTCGACGGACTCGAAGGATGTGACCACGCTCGGCCGCGGCGGCTCGGACACCACGGCGGTGGCTCTCGCCGCCGCGCTCGGAGCGGAGGTCTGCGAGATCTACACCGACGTCGCGGGTGTGTTCAGCGCCGACCCGCGCATCGTGCCCGACGCCAAG
>DATMCB010000191.1:0-4000 GCA_035558835.1 Solirubrobacterales bacterium | reverse complement strand
CGCGCGGCCAGGAACGTCGCCTCGGTCACCAGCGACACCTCGACCGCGATGTCCATCGCGGAGTTCCCCATCCCCAGGACCACGACACGCTTGCCCTCGAAGCCCTCGGTGTCGACGTACTCGTGGGAGTGCATCTGCCGGCCGGCGAACGCGTCGACGCCTGGGAACGCCGGCTCGGGCCAGCGCGGGTCCCAGTGGTGGCCGTTCGCGACGATCAGCGCGTCGTACGCGCGCGTGCCGTGGCGGTCCGTGGTCACGTCCCAGCCGCCGTCCCCGCGCGGCTCCGCCCGCTCCACGCGCGTCTCGAACGTGATCCGGTCGCGGATCCCGAAGTGGTCGACGTAGGCATCGAAGTACTCGGCGATGTGGGTGTGGTGCGGGAAGTCGGGATAGGACTTCGGCATCGGGAAGTCCGAGTACTCCATGCGCTCGCGCGAGGTGTTGATGTGCAGCGACCGGTAGGAGGACGAGATGCCGTTCTTGTTCTGGAAGACCCAGTTGCCTCCGACCCGGTCGGAGAGCTCGTAGCAGTCGAACGGGAGCCCGCGCTCGTGGAGCGCCTTGGCGGCGGCGATGCCGCTCGAGCCGGCGCCGATCAGGCAGGTTCTGGGGGAGTCGTCAGCGTTCATCGGGAGGATCGGAAGCGGAGGTTACCCCTCCGGGGGTCTGTCACGATGGCGGCGTGAGACGCACCCGCCACGTCGTCGCGAGCGGCATCCTCCTCGCGATCGCGGCCGCGGCGCTCGTCCTCGCAGGCCCCGCCGTGGCTGCCTACGGGCCCGGCGCGAAATCGCTCGGCGACCCGATCTTCCCGCAGATCGGCAACGGCGGCTACGACGTCGGCCACTACGCCGTCGACCTCGACTACGACCCGGCGACGAACCGCTTCGGCGCCGGCACGCGGACGAGGATCACCGCGCGGGCAACGCAGGACCTATCCCGGTTCAGCCTCGACTTCCAGCGCGACCTGGAGATCGACTCGGTGACGGTCGACGGCGTCGCCGCGGCGCGCGTGGCCCGCGCCGCCGCCCGACCGCGCCTCAGCAACAACCCCGAAGTCACTCAGCCGGCGAAGCTGACGATCACCCCGGCGGCCGGGATCGCGAAGGGCGATCAGTTCGAGGTCGTCGTCGCCTACCACGGCCGGCCGGAGCCGATCGTCGACACCGACACCTCGCTCGAGGGATGGGTGCGGGCCTGCTCGGCGCCCGGCCGATGCGACGGCTCGTTCACGGTCAACGAGCCGATCGGCGCCCAGAGCTGGTTCCCGTGCAACGACCACCCCTCCGACAAGGCGACGTTCGAGCTCCGCACCACCGCCCCGAACGCCTACACCGCGATCGGCGCCGGCCGCCGGATCTCCCGGATCGACAACGGCGACGGCACCGCGACGACCACCTGGGTCGAGGAGCGGCCGATGGCGCCGTACCTGGCGACCGGCACCGTCGGCCTCTTCGACGTCACGACCGCGACGATGACCGACCAGACCGGCGGCGCGACGATTCCGATCTTCACCGCGATCGACAGCGCGGGCTCTCCGGAGCGCAAGGACGAGGCCGGGAAGACCGCGTCGCGGATCCCGGCGACCGTGAACTTCCTCTCGAGGAAGTTCGGCCCCTACCCGTTCGAGACGGTCGGGCTCGTCGCCGACTGGGTGCCGAGCGTCGGCTACGTGCTGGAGAACCAGACCAAGCCGCACTTCGCCGGCAACAAGGGCGGGCCGTTGGCGGGTCCGTCGGTGCTCGCCCACGAGTTGGCCCACCAGTGGATGGGCGACAGCATCTCGCCCAACGACTGGAGCGCGATCTGGTTCAACGAGGGCTGGGCCACGTTCGCCGAGGTCCTCTACGACCACCGGGTCGACGGCGCCGAGCAGACCCCGCGACAGTTCTTCCGCGCCGTCCACGCCTCCGCGGCGAAGCGCTGGCGCGTCGCTCCGGCCCGCCTCGACGGCAGACCGGCGATGCTCTTCAACGGCTTCGTCGTCTATGCGCGGCCGGGAGCGATGATCGAGGGCCTGCGCGAGATCGTCGGCAACCAGCGCTTCTATGCGTTCGCCCGTCACCTCGGTGATCGCTATGGATACGGGAACATCGGCCGTCGTCAGTTCGTCCGTGAAGCGAAGCAGGCGAGCGGTCTGCGCGGGCGGAAGCTGAAGCGGCTCGGCAGCTACCTTCGGCAGTGGCTGCTCTGGGAGAAGCGGCCGCGGCTGACACCGTCCGACTTCTGAGCATCACCGATCGTCAGCGAGAAGGGCGGCACCCTGCGCGAGACGATGGCGGGCGGCAAGGCCTACGCCGAGGCGCGCAAGGAAGCGGACGCTGGCGGCAAAGGCCGACGCCGACGAGGTCGCCGCCTTCCGCGAGTTCGTGCTCGAGGTCGTCCGGCGCGTCGCCGCGGCCGACAAGAGCAGTGGCTTTCTCGGGATCGGCGGCGAGCGCGTCAGCGCGCACGAGAGCGCCGCGATCGAGGAGATCCGCGCGGCACTGAGCTGAGCGCAAGGGGCCCGCGTTAGGCGGGCCCGGGCGCCGCCGGCGTCCGGGCGATCGCCAGCGCGGCGGTCAGCAGGACCGCCGATGGCGGGAAGCGGACGGATTCGCCCTCGTCGGCGGCAAGAGCCTCGGCGCGGGCGATCAGGACCTGGACCTCGTCGAGGACCCGCCGCGCATCGTCGTCGCCGCCGGTGTCGCAGGCCAGCCGGGCGAGCGAGACCGGCTCGGCCGGGTCGGCGCCGGTGACGATCTGGGAGACGGCGCCGACGAGATGATCGACGACGCGTTCGAGGTGGGGGCTGATCGGCTCCGCCTCCCCGGATGGGCGATCGTGGTGCTCGAGCTCCTCGCCGGCGAGCAGCCGCTCGATCTGGCCGCCGGCGATCGAGCGGAGCGCGGCGGTCCCGACGCCGGCCTGGATCGCGAAGCGGAGGTGGGCGACTGCGGCGCTCATCGGCCGGCCGTAGGGTGAGTCGCTGGCCCAGACGATCTGTCCGGATGGGATCAGCTTGAACGCCGCCATCATGTCCCCGGGGCTCCACCAGGCGGTGTCGATCAGCAGGTTCGGATGGTCGGGCATCTCCGCCCAGATCCAGGCGAGGTCGGAGACGGCCGCGTGGGCGAGGATCAGCCTGGCGTCGGGGTAGCGGCGGGTCAGCGTCACCGCGTTCTCGCCGAGCGCCGGGATCCCGCGGCCGGCGTGGACGAGGATCGGAAGGCGGCGTTCGTGGGCGAGCGCGAACAGCTCCTCGACGGCCGGCTCCTCGAGGGTGAAGCCCTCGGCCCGCGGATGCAGCTTGATCCCGCGGGCGCCGGCGTCGAGACAGCGGCGCGCCTCGGCGACCGCGGCGGCACGCGGATCGACACGGGCGAACGCGACGAGCCGGTCGGGCGCGGCCGCCGCCGCGGCGAGGACGCGATCGTTGGCGGGCGGGTAGCCGTCCGGCTCGTGCATCGGGAAGGTGACGGCTCGGGCGCCGATCGGATCGAGCGCGTCGAGCAGCTCGTCGGCCTCCTGCCGGTAGCCATCGGGGTCGGCGGCGCCGAGATGAGTGTGGGCGTCGTAGGGGGTGAGATCGCCGAGCAGCCCGGCGAGTGGCTCCCACCACGGCGCCAGCACCCGGTCGATCGGCTCCATCCGCGCGACGCTGGGTCTAGACATTGATAGCTCCTGCGAGCCGCTCGATGGCCTCGCGGACGAGCTCTGGCGAGGTCCCGGCGTTGAGCCGCACGTGACCCTCGCCGCCGCGCCCGAACGCGGGGCCGGAGCTGAACGCGACCCGGCCGCGCTCGAGGATCGCCGCGGCGGGATCGGCGCCGAGGCCGAGGTCGCCGAGGTCGATCCAGATCAGGTAGCCGGCGGCCGGCGGCTCGCAGCGGGCCGCCGGGACGAGCTCGGCGAGCAGCGCCGGCACGAGGCGGCGGTTGTGATCGAGGACCGCGAGCACCGCGTCGAGCCACGGGTCCCCGTGCTCGTAGGCGGCAGCCGAGGCGATCGCGCCGAAGTG
>DATMCB010000190.1:0-3164 GCA_035558835.1 Solirubrobacterales bacterium | reverse complement strand
CGAAGGAGCTCGACAAGGGCGGCGCGCGCACGGTCGTCGAGGTCCAGATCGACTCCGCCTACGCGCCGATCCCGAAGGACACCCACGCGATCCTGCGGCAGAAGACGCTGCTCGGCGAGACCTACGTCGAGCTCACCGCCGGCGACGAGCCGAAGAGCTCGGGGGTTCCCGTGTCGCTCGGCGCGGCCGCCGCGACGACCGACGCGTCCTCCAGTGACGTCGAGTCGGTGCCCGAGGGCGGGTCGCTCGGCCTCGGACAGGTCCAGGACCAGACCCAGATCGACGAGATCTTCAACGCGCTCGACAAGGAGACCCGGACCGCCTTCCAGCAGTGGCAGCAGGGCGCCGCGATCGCGATCCGCGGCCGCGGCCTCGACCTCAACGACGCGCTCGGCAACCTCGGGCCGTTCCTCGGCGACGCCTCGGACGTCCTCGCCGTCCTGCGCCGCCAGCGCTCGCAGCTGCAGGGGCTCGTCCGCGACACCGGCACGGTCTTCGACGCGCTCAGCGAGCGCGATGGTCAGCTCGCCGACGCGATCACCGGGACGAACTCGACCTTCGACGCGCTCGCCTCCGAGGACCAGGCGCTGCGTGAGTTCTTCCAGATCGCTCCGACGTTCGAGAACGAGACCCAGCTGACGCTGAACCGGCTCGACGAGTTCCAGGCGAACACGCGCCCGCTCGTCCAGAAGCTGCTGCCGGTAGCCAACGACATCAGCCCGACGCTCGAGAGCGTCCGGCGCCTCTCGCCGCATCTGCGGTCGCTGTTCATCGATCTCGATGCGCTCAACCGGGCATCGCGGCGCGGCTTCCCGGCGCTGGCCGGCGTTCTCCGCGAGCTGCGACCGACGCTCGGCAACCTCGACCCGTTCCTGGCGAACCTGAACCCGGTCGTCTCGTGGCTCAACTACTACCGATCGAACATCACCGACTTCCTGTCCAACCCGCCGGCCGGGCTGTCCGGTCAGCTGACCCCGCAGCCCGGGCAGCCCGCGCCGCGCCACGTCCTCAAGCAACTCGGCTACATCACCCAGGAGTCCCTCGCGATCTACCGGAACCGCCTGCCCGAGAACCGCGGCAACGGCTACCTGATGCCCTACAACGACCTGATCGCCGGCGGCGGGGCGAGCCGGAACGGGATCTTCCCGAACTGGGACTGCGACAACACCGGCGGCGGCGAGCGGTTCATGGGCGACGGCAAGTCGCCGACCGTCTCGACCTTCGATCAGCCGAACCCGCCCTCGGGCCTGATCCCGGGCACCGTGAGGCCGTTCGCGCCCTGCTTCGTGGCCCCCGACTACCCGAGCCAGTTCGGCGGCACCCACTTCCCGCATGTGACGCGAGATCGCTGACCCTTCGTCCGCGAATACGATCCACCGGTGAGCGCCGCCGGCGAGCGCGAGGACTGGATTGCCGCCGTCAAGGCGGTCGCCGCCGATCGCGGTCTCACCTACGAGGAGGTCGGCGGCCTCAACCCGCGCGACGCCCCGCCGGCGTTGTGCCCGGGCGGCTCGAACCGGCTCACCGGCGAGCTCGCGGCTGAGTTCTGGGGATCGAGCTGCGACGCCGACGAGTTCGAGTCCGGCGGGCTCTTCCGGAAGGCGGTCCTGCCGGCGGCGGTGCTCGCGAAGGCCCACATGCCCGACCTCACCAAGGTCGTCCCGGCATTCGACGTCGAGTCGATCGAGTCGAGTCCCGACGAGCAGCTCCGGCGCCTCAGCCGCCTCCGCGTCGAGTTCGAGAGCATCGAGTTCAACCGCCGCTTCATCGCCACCGTCCCGGCCGGGCACGACCCGATCGCCCTCCGCGAGCTCTTCAGCCCGGCCTTCCTCACCTGGACGACCTCGATCGACCGCGAGGTCAGCTTCGGCGCCTCGGACCGCCAGCTCTACTTCCTCTGGACGCTCCGCGAGCGCACCCGCCCCGAGCTCGAGCGCGCACTCGACGATGCCGGCAGGCTCTTCGGCCGCGTCCGCGCCGAGATGGAGGAGTCCGGCGTCGCCACCTACCCGGCCGGCCCCTGGCACGCCGGCATGGCCCCGTTCCCGGCCGCCGAGCCGCGTTGACCCCGCGTCGGTGACGTCGTCCGCCATGCGGACGTTTCGCTCATCTCGATGGCTTACTCGTCGGCGAAGCCCGGATCGCCGGGCAGCAGGACCTCGAAGCGGTCGCGGTCGCCGCGGACCTTCGGGGTGACCGCCTCGACGTGGCGCTGAGCGCCCTCGGCGATGACGGCGTCGGCGTCGGCGAAGCCGGTCAGCTCCTCGAGGTGCTTGACGGTCGGAAAGGAGAGCTCGAGGCGGCCCGCGGCATGCTCCTCCAGAGCGCCGGCGGGGCTCAGCCAGCGGGCCTCGTCGACCTCGCCGCGGTCCGGGACCGGCTTGCTGTGCGGCGGAGCGAGGGCGACGTAGAAGCGGGTGTCGAAGCGGATCGGGACGACCTCGGGCGTGACCCAGCGCGACCACGGACGGAGCTCGGAGACGGCGAGGACGAGCGCCGCCTCCTCGCCGAGCTCGCGGGCCGCGCAGACCCGGTGCGCGGCCTCGTCGGACTCGACGCCGAGGTCGAGATCGAGGGCTGCATCGCGGTCCTCGCCGTCGACGGCGCCGCCCGGGAAGACCCAGACGCCGGGCATGAAGCGGGCGTCCGCGCCGCGTCTCAGCATCAGCACTTCGAGGCCTCCGCTGCGGTGCCGGCCGCCGCGCCGCAGGACGATCACCGTCGCCGCGGGACGGGGGATCGCGGGCTCATCCACGGCCGCCACTCTACGTTACGCTCCCGCCCTCATGAGCGAGACCCTCGTCAAGCAGCAGTGGATCTGCACGTCCTGCGGCTACGTCTACGACCCCGACGAGGGCGACCCCGACGGTGGCATTCCCGCCGGCACCGAGTTCGAGGACATCCCGGACAACTGGTTCTGCCCGGTCTGCGGCGCCCGCAAAGCCGACTTCGAACCGCTCGACTGACCAGAGCGGTCAGCCGTCGAGAGCGCGCTCGCGCCGGCGGCGGCGGAAACGGGCCACGACCCAGGCGACGAGCGCCGCGATCAGGCCGAGCGGAACCAACACCGCCAGGCTGACCAGCAGCACGCCGGCGAGGGTCCTGAGCACGTCGAGGGCGTCGTCGAGCCAGTCGCCGAGGCTGCGATGGGTGCTCGCGTCGGG
>DATMCB010000189.1:0-5000 GCA_035558835.1 Solirubrobacterales bacterium | reverse complement strand
CGAGCTCACTCAGGCGACCACGCTTGATCAGACCGAGCGATTCGGCTGCGACGAGCATGACCTCGAGCTCCGGCTCCTCGTAGTCGGGCGCAAGATCGACGAGGATCCGATCCGCCGAGGTGCATGGGATCGCTCCGACCTTACGGCGGTCGCGTGGATCAACAGAGCTCCGATGGACGACGATTCCCGACCGCGACCGGCCCCGCCCGCTCGGCACGGTGACGTGGGCGGCGACGGCCTCGGGATCGAGGAAGCTTTGGACCATCGCCGCGGGCTCGCGACTGAGCAGCGCCTCGTGACCGCAGGCGAGCACGGCGCCGAGCCAGAGCTGCTCACGGGTGAACGGCGGGGGATGGATGGCGTAGACCCCGTGATGAACGGGATGGAGACGACGGCGCTTCAGCCAGGACTCGATCGTCTTGCGGC
Source organism: Solirubrobacterales bacterium (assembly GCA_035558835.1). Lineage (GTDB taxonomy): Bacteria > Actinomycetota > Thermoleophilia > Solirubrobacterales > 70-9 > RHKX01. The sequence continues at coordinate 4,574 of DATMCB010000189.1, read as the reverse complement.
TCATCCCGGCGTCGCGGAGTTGCTCGGCGCTGATCAGCTGCAGCTGCCGGCTCGCTATGACCTCGATCTGCTGCTCGGTGGCAGATTTCCCCTCCATGCGAGGGTATTTCTGCCACCGAGCCTCCATGGGGGCCGACGATGGCAGCGAAAACCGCACTTGTGGTGCCGCGTTCCTCTCCCCTCAGTCAATAGAGCGTGCCGAACTGCACACCCTTTCCGAAGCCCTGCCCTAAGCGGTCAGCGCCACGGGGCGGGCGCGCATCTCCTCGGCGACGTGGACGCGGTTGCGGCCGCCGTGCTTGGCGGCGTATAGGGCCTCGTCGACGGCGGCCCAGAGCGTCGTGAAGTCGAAGCGCGTGTCGGGCCCGGAGGCGGCGACGCCACAGCTCACTGTGAGGGTGGACCCGTGCGGGAACGGGTGGCGGGAGATGGCCGCGCGGATCCGCTCGGCGAGCTCGGTCGTCTCGGCGGCGCCGAGTCCGGGGAGGACGATCAGGAACTCCTCGCCGCCGACCCGGTAGGCGAGCTCGAAGGCGCGAAGCTGGCCGCGGATGATGTCGGCGGCACGGACGAGGACGTCGTCACCGCAGGGATGGCCGAGGGTGTCGTTGACCTTCTTGAAGTGGTCGAGATCGGCGAGGACGAGGCCGACCGGGGCGTCGGCCCGCAGCGACTGCTGGCTGAGCTCGGCGATCCGGTTGTCGAGCGCCTTGCGGTTGAGGAGGCCGGTCAGCGGGTCGATTACGGACTCGCCGCGGTACTTGATGTCGGAGTTCATCAGCGCCGTCGAGAGGATCGCGACACCGACGATCAGCGCGGTGGGCATGATCAGCCGCGGCGGGTAGGCGGCGACGCCGGCCATGTCGGAGCCGAGCATCACGACGAACAGGAGAACCAGCGTGATCAGGACGCCGGCGACGATGCCGCGGGTGGAGAAGCGCGTGCTCAGCGTCACGACCGGCAGCGCGAACCAGATCACCGAGACGAGCTCGGGCGCGTCGGTGAGGACGACGGCCGCGGCGATCATCAGCTGGGCGCCGACCCAGGCGCCGAAGATCCAGTACTCGGGCCGCTTCACCTTCTCCGCCCTGCCGTCGGCGAGCGCGAAGAAGATCCCGGCGAAGAAGAGCAGTGGCAGCGTCTGCCAGCCGATCCACGGACCGCAGGCGATGAACGCGACGGCGAGCACCCCGAACGTCAGCAGCCGGACGTTCTGGAGCAGCCGATCCATCTCGAGCATCCGCGCCCGGTCCTGATCCCGCGATATGAGCCAGCTCGAACCCCCTTCCATGGTGGTTCCTATCGGCGCCCGCCCGCGATTGGATGAATGACGAATTGCGCAGCCCGAATTGGGTTGCGCAGCTCAATCCGCCGGGCGCAGCACCTGCTCGATCGCCGTCGCCCGCCCGTCCTCGCCGACGTCGATGACGACAGCGTTCACCCAGACGTCCTCCTCGGCGGACCGGAAGCGGGCCGGCATCTGCGTCACGAAGCGCCCGACGGCATCCTCGATCTCGACGCCGAGGACGCTCTGCCGGGCTCCGGTCATGCCGACGTCGGCGATGAACGCGGTCCCGCCGCGCAGCACCCGCGCGTCGGCGGTCGGAACGTGCGTGTGGGTGCCGACGACCGCGGCGACGCGGCCGTCGAGGTGCCATCCCATCGCCACCTTCTCGCTCGTCACCTCGGCGTGGAAGTCGACGAACAGGACGTCGGCGCCGCGGCGCTCGAGCTCGGCCAGCTCGGCGTCGGCGGCGGGGAAGGGCGATCGCGCGACGGCGAGCTGAAGCTGCCCGCTGAGGTTGAGGACGCCGACGTTGCGGCCCGCCGCCGGCACGATCGCCGCACCCCGGCCGGGGTTGCCGCGCGGGTAGTTCGCCGGCCGGATCAGCCGCTCGCAGTCGTCGATGAACCCGTAGGCGTCGCGGTGGCGGTAGACGTGGTTGCCGGTCGTGATCAGATCGACGCCGGCCGCGAAGATCTCCTCCGCCGTCCGCTCGGTGATCCCGACTCCGCCGGCCGCGTTCTCGCCGTTGGCGATCGTCAGATCCGGCCCGAGCTCCTCGCGGAGCCCCGGCAGCAGCTTCGCGAGCCCGCGGCGACCGGGACCGCCGACGATGTCGCCGATGAACAGGATCCGCACCGGTCAAGCCTAGATGGCGGCGGCTCGACGGCGGATCCGGCGGGCCGAGCGGCCGCAGCCATTAGGTTTCGCGGCCGTGGATGCACCTTCCACAGCGTCGCCCACCCAGAATGCCGATGAGGCGATCGAGGCGACCGGGCTGACGAAGCGCTTCGGCGACCGCCTCGCGCTCCGCGAGGTCGGCTTCGCCGCGACCGCCGGCGAGCTGCTCGCCGTGATCGGCCCGAACGGCGCCGGCAAGACGACGCTGCTCTCGCTCCTCGCCGGGATCCGCACGCCCGACGCCGGCACGATCCACCTGCCCCGCGGCGAGGTCGGCTTCGTCCCCCAGCAGGCGGCGCTCTACCGGCGCCTCACCGTCGCCGAGAACCTGCGCCTGTTCGCCCGCCTCGAGGAGGTCGACGACGTCGAGGCGTCGGTCGAGCGGATGCTCATCCAGACCGACCTCGCCGACCGGCGCGACGATCAGGCCGGGACGCTCTCGGGCGGCAACCAGCAGCGGATCAACATCGCGATCGGCCTCCTCTCCGACCCGGCCGTGCTCCTGCTCGACGAGCCCTCGACCGGGCTCGACCCGCGCCAGCGCAGCCGCCTCTGGGAGTTCGTCCTCGGGCTCGCCGGCCGCGGCACCACCGTGATCTTCTCGACCCACAACATCGCCGAGGCGGAGCGCTACGCGGAGCGGATCCTCGTCCTCGCCGACGGCCAGGGCCTCTTCGACGGCTCGATCGAGGCCTTCCACGCCGCCGCCCCGACCGCCGCCGGCGAGGCCGCGGCCGGCGACTTCGAGTCGGCGTTCGTCCGCTTCCTCGCCGAGCACGGGCACTAGATAAGGGGACCGGGCGGGAACGAGGCACGAGATGCGCTGGCTGTTGCTCAAGGACCTCCAGATCATGCGGCGCTCGCCGCTGGTCACGGGGCTGCTCGTCGCCTACCCGATCGTGATCGCGGTGCTGATCGGCTTCGCCCTCAGCCGCGGCCCCGAACCGCCACGGGTCGCGTTCCTCAACGAGGTCCCGCCGGACACCCCCCTCGAGGTCGGCGGCGAGTCCCTCGACCTCGCCGGCTCCAAGAGCGAGCTCTGCGACCGGATCGAGTGTGTGCCGGTCTCGAGCGAGGAGGAGGCGCGCCAGAAGGTCGAGTCCGGCGACGTCCTCGGGGCCCTGATCCTCCCCGCCGACCTCGTCGACAAGCTGCAATCTCTCGCCGGGCTGACCCCGGAGAGTCCGACCGTGAAGGTCCTCGTCAACGAGGAGGACCCGGTCAAGGCCGGCCTCGTCGACGATCGGATCAACTCGCTCCTGGCCGAGGCCAACCTGCGGATCTCCCAGGAGGTCTCGAACGTCTCGACCAGCTACCTGCAGATCCTCCTCAACGGCGGCGACTTCAGCTTCCTCGGCCAGGGCATCCAGGTCCTCGGGCTGAAGCGTTCCGAGCAGATCCTCCGCGGGATCCGCGGCCAGCTCCCCGCCGACAGCCCCGACCTCGACGAGCTCGACTCGGTGATCCGCTTCAGCCACCTCGCCGCCGAGAACCTCGGCGCCGCCGGCGACCTGCTGAGTTCGGTCTCCCAGCCGATCAAGATCGACAAGGAGGTCGTCTCCGGGGACACGCCGAGCCTCGACACGTTCGCGATCGCCGTCGCCGCGACGATCACGCTGATGTTCGTGACCGTGCTGCTCGTCGCCGGCTCGCTCGCCCTCGAGCGTGAGGAGAACGCCTTCGCGAGGCTGACCAGAGGGCTCGTCTCGAAGTCGGCGCTGCTCGGCGAGAAGGTCCTGCTCGGCGTCGTCGTCGCGGTCGTCGTCACGCTGCTGATGCTCGCCGGCCTCGGTCTCTTCGTCGATCTCGACTGGGGACGGTTCGCGCTCTGGATCCCCGCGATCGTCGCCGGCGGCGCCGGCTTCGCCGCCTTCGGCGCGGCGATCGGCGGTGCCGCGAAGGAGGTCCGAGCGGCGTCGCTGCTCGCCTTCATGATCAGCCTCCCGGTCGCGTTCCTGTCGCTGATCCCGTCCGGGACGGTCGCTCCCGGCCTCTTCGACGTGATCAGCGTGATCACGGCGCTGTTCCCGTTCGACCCGGCGCTGCGGGCGCTGACCGGCGCCCTCGACGCGGCCGGCCCGGCGATCGGCATCGCGATCCTCCACCTCACGATCCTCGCCGTCGCCTACGGCATCCTCGCCCGCTTCGCGGTCCGCCGCTTCGTCTGACCCGCAACGAAGACGACCGACGGCGCACCCGCGCCGCCGGCCGTTCCCTGCCGTTTCCCAAACCGCTCAGCGAGCGGTCAGGCTTCGATCACGACTCCTCGTCGGTGCCCTTCGCGGTGGCCGAGACGCACTTGCCGTATGCGTTCTTGCCGTCGCCCCAGGCCGCGGCGAACGCATCCGCGTCGTCGGAGCGAGCCGCCTTGCACTCCTTGGCGGCGTTC
>DATMCB010000188.1:0-2012 GCA_035558835.1 Solirubrobacterales bacterium | reverse complement strand
TCAGGCGGGGGCGTCGAGCCACTCGCGCATCGTCATGTGCCGGGTCGAGTGCTCGTTCGTCTCGAGCTCGGCGAGGACCTCGGCGAGCTCGCCGGAGCGCTCGGCGACGACGTTGTGGCGGTGGATCGTCTCGAAGTTCTCCTGGCGAGCGAGGATGAAGTTGCGCCCGTGGAGGTCGGGGTGGGCGCCGGCGAGGCGGCGGATCATCTCGCGGACGCAGTCCTCGACGAAGCGGGGGTTGGCGTGCGCCTTCTCGACGACCGAGCGCTCGTCCTCGCGCTTCATCAGCTCGTAGATCTCCGACGACATCGACGACTCGACGATCGCGAGCAGCTCGCGGGCGTCGATCTCGGTCTCGCAGTCCTCGTCGCGGCCGAGGTAGAGGGTGCCGACGCCGCGCTGGTTGTGGGTCGCGACCGGGACGAGGTCGAGGATCTCGTCGATCTGGGACTCGTCGTAGCCGCTTTCGGCGAGTCGCTCGCGGGCGCCGGAGGCGATCATCTCCTGCGCGCACGGGCAGGCGGTCATTCCCTGCGCCTGGACGCCGGTGAGCGTCCGGGTCCCGGCGGTCGAGGCGACCGCGGTCCCGAACAGCGTGTAGATCTCCTGGGTGGGCTTGCCGCTGACCGGCGCCGGCACGGTCTCCGGGTAGCGGGCGGCGAGGGAGACCTCGGCCCGCATCCCCTCCTGGCGGTCGCGGACGCGCTCGGCGATCCGGGCGGCGAGGTGCTCGGCCTTCAGCGACTCGGCGAGGACGGCCTCGTCGATCGCCTCGTTGACGACCTCCTCGAAGCGGGACATGTGGGCGCCGGCCTGCTTCGGGTTGAGATCGACGAAGCACTCGAACTCGGCGAAGAAGAGCTGGCCGCCGTCGCCGTCGGCGCCGGCGTGCGGGTTGATCCGGATCACCTTCTCGACGCCGGTGACGCCGACGCGGGTCAGGCTGACCTCGGTGTGCGGCCGGCGCGCCTGGACGTCGGGGTCGGCGCCGCGGCCGATCAATGTGGATGGACGGTTCATCGATCGCCTCGGCCGGAAGGCTAGCGGGGTGTCATTCCGGCCCTCGACGAAGTGTGGTTTCCCGACTCGGGCGTGGCATACTCGCTGGGCGCCTTCGGGAGAGGAGAAGGCTTCCCGCTCGGGAGCGCCGTGCATGAAACGGGTACGGACATGGCTGAGGAGCTGCAAGCAACGGAGCTGGTGACCGCGGAGCCGTCGGGCGAGGATCCGGCGGCGGCGCTGATCGCGGCCGGCCGGGAGCGCGGCCACGTCACCGGCGAGCAGATCGCCGCCGCCTTCGAGGAGAGCGAGCTGGGGCCGGACGGGATCCGCGACCTGCACAGCCGGCTCGTCGATGCCGGCGTCGAGGTGATCCTCGACGGCGCCGACGGCGACGAGGGGGAGTCCGAGGCGGAGGACGATCCGGCCGAGATGCCGGCGATCGTCGCCCCTGACCTCACCGTCGAGCCGGGCATCGACGCGCTCCGCCTCTACCTGCACGCGATCGGGCGGGTGCAGCTGCTCACCGCCGATCAGGAGGTGGCGCTGGCGAAGCGGATCGAGCGGGGCGACATCGACGCGAAGCGGCAGATGGTGGAGGCGAACCTGCGCCTCGTCGTCTCGATCGCGAAGGGCTACGTCGGCCGCGGGCTCAGCTTCCTCGACCTGATCCAGGAGGGCTCGCTCGGGCTGATCCGGGCGGTCGAGAAGTTCGACTACCGGCGCGGCTACAAGTTCTCGACCTACGCCACCTGGTGGATCCGCCAGGCGGTGACCAGGGCGGTCGCCGACAAGAGCCGGACGATCCGGATCCCCGTCCATGTCAACGAGAAGCTCAGCAAGGTCCGCAGCGCCGAGCGCAGCCTCGTCCAGGAGCTGGGGCGGGAGCCCGACTCGAGCGAGGTCGCTCGCGAGGTCGGGCTGAACCTGACCGAGGTGCGGGAGCTGATGGGCCTGGCCGCGGCGCCGGTCTCGCTCGAGAAGCCGGTCGGCGACGAGGAGGAGTCGGAGTT
>DATMCB010000187.1:0-3537 GCA_035558835.1 Solirubrobacterales bacterium | reverse complement strand
CGTTGCGGGGGATCTCGGGGACGAGCTGCCCCGGCCGCAGCCGCGCGAGAGTCCGCAGGCGGTCGACGTTCGAGCGGGCGGCGTTGAGCTCGAGGAGGATCGCGCGGAGGTCCTCGTTGACCGCGATCGGGGCGTCCGAGGTGGTGTCGACGCCGCAGGCGATGCCGCTCTCGATCTGGCCGAGGGCGATCTTGTTGGCGACGAGGATGGCCGTCTCGAGACCGGTCCCGCAGGCCTGGCCGACGTCGTAAGCCGGCGTATCGGCGGAGATCCTCGTGCCGAGCAGCGACTCCCTGGTCAGGTTGAAGTCGCGGCTGTGCTTGAGGACGGCGCCACCGGCGACCTCGCCGAGCCGCTCGCCGGCGATGCCGGTCCGCTCGAGGAGGCCGTCGAGAGCGGTGGTCAGCATGTCCTGGTTCGAGGCGCGCGCATAGGGCCCGTTCTGCCGCGCGAACGGGATCCGGTTCGAGCCGAAGACGACCGCGGTCTGCCGCTTCGCAGCCATCGCCGCCGCTACTTGAGCTCGGCCGAGGTGAGGCCGAGGAGCTGGCGGGCGATGATCAGAAGCTGGATGTTCTGAGTGCCTTCGAAGATGTCCAGGATCTTCGCATCTCGCGCCCATTTCTCGAGGAGCTCGTCCTCGCCGAGGCCGGCGGCGCCGGTCAGCGCAACGCAGCGCAGCGCGACGTCGACGCAGGTCCGGCCGGCCTTCGCCTTCGCGTAGGAGGCATGCAGCGAGTTCGGCTTGCCGTTGTCGGCCATCCAGGCCGCCTCCATGGTCAACAGGCGGGCCGCCTCGTAGTCGGCCTCCATCGCGAGCAGCTCGGCGGCGGCGGCGCTCTGCCGGCCCGCCGGCACGTCGGGATCGACGGTGACGCCGGCATCGGCGAGCAGCTCGGTCGTTCTCTCGATCGAGGCCCTGGTCAGGCCGACCGCCATCGCGGCGACCAGCGGCCGGGTGTTGTCGAAGGTCCGCATCGCCCCGGCGAAGCTCTTCTTCGTGTCGATCTCGGCATCGCCGAGGAGGTTCTTCTTCGGGACCCGGCAGTCGTCGAGGATGAAGGCGGCGGTGTCCGAGGCGCGGATCCCGAGCTTGTGCTCGAGCCGGTCGAGCTTCAGCCCCGGGTTCGAGCGCTCGACGACGAACGACTTGATCGCCGCCCGGCCCTGCTCCGGATCGAGGCTCGCCCAGACGACGACGAGGTCGGCCCGCTCGCCCGCGGTGACGTAGATCTTCTCGCCGTTGAGGACGTAGTCGTCGCCGTCGAGCACGGCGGTCGTGCGAATCGCGGCGGAGTCGGAGCCGGCCTCGGGTTCGGTGATCGCCATCGCCGCCCACTTGCCCGCGAACCGCTCCTTCTGCTCGTCGTCGGCGACCGCCGCGATCGCCGAGTTGCCGAGCCCCTGGCGCGGCATCGAGAGGAGGAGGCCGACGTCGCCCCAGCACATCTCGATGATCGTGAGGACCGAGGCGAGGTTCGACCCGTTCCGGTTGCCGCCGTCGCCGTTCCCGCTGGCGCGGCTGACCCCGGCGGCGCCGGCCCCGCTCGACGCCCCGCCCTCGTCGAGGCCGTCGATCATCGCCGCGAGCATGTCGAGCTCCTTCGGGTACTCGTGCTCGGCGAGGTCGTACTTGCGCGAGATCGGCCGCAGCACCTCGGCGGCGACCATGTGAGCCTGCTCGACGAGCTGCTCGAGCTTCTTGGGGATCTCGAGGTTGATGGCCATCTAGACGAGCAGGCCTCCCTCGATCACGCCGGCGGCGCGAAGGTCGCGGTACCAGCGCTCGACCGGGTACTCCTTGACGTAGCCATGACCGCCGAGCAGGCCGACGGCGTCGGAGCCGACCTTCATCCCGTAGGTCGCAGCGAGGCGGCGGGCGACGGCGGCGGCGCGGGAGAAGTCGCGGCCCTGATCGGCGAGGGACGCGGCCCGATAGGTCGCCAGGCGCGTCCCCTCGATCTCGATCGCGAGGTCGGACATGTTGAACGCGACGGCCTGGCGGTGGCTGATCGGCTCGCCGAACGCCTTGCGCTCGTTCACGTAGGGAATCAGGAAATCGAGCGCGCCCTGGGCGGTGCCGAGCGTCATCGCCGACCAGGCGATCCGGCCGAGGCGGATGCAGTCCCGGTAGGAGTCGCCGTCGCCGAGCCGGGCGCCGGCCGGCACCCGGACCGCGTCGAGGCGGAGGCGCGCGGTTGTGGCGGCGCGGAGGCCGATCGCGGGCTCGGGCTGGACGGCGAGGCCTTCCGAGCCGGCCTCGACGATGAACAGCGCCGGGCCGTTGTCGTCGACGGCGGCGGCGACCACGAACAGCTCGGCGTCGGCGGCGCGGGGGACGAGCGACTTGAGGCCGTCGATGACGAACCCATCGCCGTCGGCGCGTGCGGTCGTATCGAGATCGAACGGATCGAAGAGGACCCCCGGCTCCTGAACGGCGAGGGCGGCGGCCGGCACGTCCTCGCCGCTGAACGCCGGCAGGTAGGTCGCCTGCTGGTCGGCGTCGCCCCAGAGGCCGAGCGCGGTGCTGACTGCGGCGGGGGCGAGGGCGGCGAACCCGAGGCCCATGTCGCCGCCGGCGAGCGCCTCGGTGATCAGCGCGGAGGTGACTGCGGATCGCTCCTCGACGGCGCCGCCGAGCTCCTCGGGCACGCCGAGGACGGCGATCCCGAGCTCGGCGCTCTGGTCGAGGACGTCGGCCGGAGCGGCGCAGTCGGCGTCGGCCTGCTGGGCAACCGGTCGCAGCTTCGTGGCCGCGAAGTCGCCGAACGCCTCGATCATCATCTTCTGCTCGTCGCTGGGCTCGAGATCGAACAGGTCAGGGCGCTTGCCGCGCTTCTGCCGGGCCGGGCCGGCGAGCTTCTGCGCGGACGCGAAGCGGCGGCCGGCGGCGTTCGCAGCGCGAAAGCCGTTCCGGGTGCCGCGATGGACGAGCCGCTCGGTGACCTCGCGCAGGCCGACGCGATCGAGCAGATCGGAGCTCGCGAGCCGGCTGAGGGCGCGCAGGCCGACGCTCGTTCCCTGCTCGGCGAGGTTCATCGGCTCAAGGATAACATCGATCGGTGGCACATGATCCAATGGCGGCTACGTAGGATCGCCTGCCGTCTGGCGCGGAGCTCAGGACCCATCCTCCGCGTCGACGCCCCGGCGGGCCGACGGCGCCGGCTCGTCGAACTCGTCGTGGCGACGGAACCAGAACGACTGCTCTGCCCGTGGCCAGCCCTCGGGCAGATCCTCGTCGTCGGACTGGCCGCCGTAGGGCGTGAGCGACCACAGGCTCCAGATGCTGCCGATGAACTGGACCATCGCCCCGTGCTGGAGGAAGTACGTGCGGTAGACGTCGATGCCGTCGCGCAGGAAGACGTTGAAGCCAAACCACTCGTCAACCCCGAAGTCGGTCGAGAAGCGCGCGGTGCAGATCGTGTACCAGGGCACGTCCGCCCAACCCATGCGCTCGGCGTAGCGGCGCAGGTTTGCCTGTGGTGCCGGCGATGCCATGGCGAAGGTGATGTCGCGAGTATGCAGGAGGCCGAGCTC
>DATMCB010000186.1:0-6847 GCA_035558835.1 Solirubrobacterales bacterium | reverse complement strand
CGGGCGCGGTGGCCAACCGTGACCAGTGCCCGGCGATCCCCTACACGCCCGAGGAGTACGGGGCGGAGGCGAGGCGGGCTGTGGAGGAGGGCGCCTCCCAGATCCACATCCACGCGCGAACCCCCGAGGGGGTGCCGAGCTACGAGATCGAGGACTTCGCCGCGATCACCGAGGCTATCCGCGCCGAGGTGGACGACGTGATCGTCAACTACTCGACCGGCGCGATCGGGATCCCGATCGAGAAGCGGATCGCCTACCTGCGCGAGCTCCGGCCGGACGTCGCGGCGCTGAACATGTCCTCGATGAACTACGCCAAGTACTCGCGCCGGCGTCGCGACTTCGTCTTCAAGGCGGTCTTCGAGAACAGCTTCGACACGATCATCGAGCTGATCGAGGCGATGAAGGCGTCGGGCATCCAGCCCGAGCACGAGTGCTTCGACGCCGGCCACGTCGCCAACCTCGATCCGCTGCTCGACATGGGCCTGCTCGAGCCGCCGCTCCAGGTCTCGCTGGTGATGGGGGTGACCGGCGGGATCCGGCCGACGCCCCGCAACGTCGGCGTGATGGCCGACCAGGTCCCGGGCGGCCCCGAGGGCCCGAACAACTGGCAGGTGATCGGGATCTCCCGCGATCAGTGGAAGCTGCTCGCGAGCGCGCTCGTGCTCGGCGGCAACGTCCGCGCCGGGCTCGAGGACAACCTCTACCTGCCGAACGGCGAGATGGCGCGCTCGAACGGCGAGCTGATCGCGAAGGCGCGGCAGATGGCCGAGGACGTCGGCCGCCGGGCGGCGACCGTCGCCGAGGCGCGGGAGCTGCTCGGGCTCGGAGCGCAGCGGACAGCGGACAGCGGACAGCGCGATTCGGTGGGTTGATCGTGGACCGGGACGCTTCCCCCGCGACGGACGCGACCACCCACCACCGGGCGTCGGTCGTCTGGGAGCCGACCAAGGCGGACCTGCGCGCCCATCGCGTCGAGGTGGCCGGCGAGACGATCCGCGGCTCGACGATGCCCGAGAACGGCGGCGATCCCGATTGCGCCGATCCCGAGCAGCTCTTCGTCGGCTCGCTGTCGGCCTGCCACATGCTCTGGTTCATCGCGCTCGCCCGCGCCCGCCGGCTCCGCGTCGCCGGCTACCGCGACGAGGCCGTCGGGACGCTCGACGGCGGGCGCTTCACCGCGGTCCGGCTCGATCCCGTGGTCGAGTTCGACGACGATCCGGGTCCCGGCGTCGTCGCCGAGCTCCATCGCGAGGCCCACGAGCGCTGCTATCTGGCCGCCTCGGTCAACTTCCCGGTCGAGGTTCGGGGGTGAGCGCCGCGGGCGGCAACGGCGCCGGCGAGCCGACGATGAAGATCAGCGAGCTCGCCGATGCGGCCGGCGTGCCGGTCGCGACCGTCCGCCACTACCTCCGCGAGGGCCTGCTCCCGGAGGGGCGGAAGACGAGCCGCAACATGGCTTACTACCCGGCTGCCACGGTCGATCGGATCCGGCTCATCAAGCTCCTGCAGGAGGAGCGGTTCATGCCTCTGAAGGTGATCCGCGAGCTGCTCGAGCGCGAGGGAGGCGACCCCGAGGCCGTGCGCTCGCTGCTCGCCGAGGCCGATCGCGGCATCGACCGAGCCCTCGCCCGCGAGCGCGAGCGGACGCCTGCGGCCGAGGTCAGCGAGCGCTTCGCGGTGCCGCTCGAGGTCCTCGAGCGGCTCGCCGAGGTCGGCATCCTCAGCTCCGCCGCCGAGGGGTACACCCCGGCCGACGTCCGGATCGTCGAGGCGATCGCCAGGTTCCGCGCCGGCGGCTACGACGAGCGGATCGGCTTCACGGTCTACGACGCCGCCCGCTTCCTCGAGCCGCTGCAAGCGCTCGCCCGCCGCGAGGTCGAGCTGCTCTCCGAGAAGCTCGTCGGGCGGTTCGAGCCCGATCGCGCCGCCGATCTGATCGCGGCCGGAATCGATCCGCTCGCCGATCTGATCGCCGCGATGAACGCGAAGCTGATCACCGCCGAGATCGAGTCGCACCGCGCGAATCCGCGCTAGATTGACTGGTCAATCAACCGCCGGTGCCCAGCAGCCGGAGGGCTAGCCAGGAGACGGCATGCGCGCCGCCGCGATACAGCTCAACTCAACCGCCGACGTCGATCGCAACCTCGCGACCGCCGAGCGGCTCGTCGACGCTGCCGCCGCGGCCGGCGCCGAGCTGGTCGTGCTTCCCGAGAAGTGGAGCGCGCTCGGTCCCGGCGAAATGCTCCTCGAGCTCGCCGAGCCGCTCGATGGCCCGATCGTGACGGCCGCGCGGGGATGGGCACAGCGGCTCGGGATCACGCTCCTCGCCGGCAGCGTCGGCGAGCGCATCGAGGGTTCGGAGCGGATCGCCAACACCTCGCTGCTGATCGCGCCCGACGGCGAGATCGAAGCGACCTACCGGAAGATCCACATGTTCGACGTCGACGTCGGGGGCGTCAGCTACCGCGAGTCCGAGCACGAGCGGGCCGGGGAGGAGGTCGTCGTCGCGCCGGCCGCCGGTACCGATCTCGGGATGACCATCTGCTACGACCTTCGCTTCCCGGAGCTGTTCCGGATCCTCGCCCTCCGCGGAGCCCGGGTGATCACCGTGCCATCAGCGTTCACCGCCACGACGGGTCGCGACCACTGGGAGGTCCTGTTGCGGGCGCGGGCGATCGAAGATCAGCTCTTCGTGGTCGCCGCCAACCAGTTCGGGACGGCGCCGCCGAGCTTCAGCTCCTGGGGCCACTCGATGATCGTCGACCCCTGGGGCCGCATCCTCGACGTCCTCGCCGACGGAGAGGGCCACGCGATCGCCGACCTCGACCTCGGCGAGGTCGAGCGGGTCCGGGCCCAGGTCCCCTCCCTGGCGAGCCGCCGTGACGGCGCCTACGCCTGGCCGGTGGAGGCCGGCGACCGTGCCTGACCAGGTCAAGACGACACCCGCCGACAAGCGCCGCGCGATCCTCGACGCGGCGATCCGCGTCTTCGCTCGGCAGGGGTACCACTCGACCCGCGTTGCCGACATCGCCGACGAGGCCGGGGTCGCCTACGGGCTCGTCTACCACTACTTCCGCTCCAAGGAGGCGGTGATGACCGAGCTCTTCACCGAGCGCTGGTCGCTGCTGCTCGCCGCCTCCGACGCGCTCTACGAGCAGGACATCCCCGCCCGCGAGAAGCTCGCCGGGATCGCGCGCTTCATCATCGACTCCTACCGCCACGACCCGGAGCTGATGAAGGTGATCATCGTCGAGGTCACCCGCGCCGCCAACTCGTTCGGGGCCACCCACCTGCCCGAGATCCGCCGCGCCTACGACGTCGTCTCGCGGATCGTCGCCGACGGCCAGCGCGAGGGGATCTACCGGGAGGAGATCGACCCCGGGTTCGTCGGCATGTGGTTCTACGGCGCGATCGAGCAGCTCCTCTCGGGCTGGGTCTTCGGCCTGATCCCGGCGACCGGCGAGGAGTTCGAGCGGGCCGGGGAGATGGTCGTCGAGACGCTCTGCTGCGGGCTCGAGCGGCGCGACGCCACCTGACAAGAGCCGATTCGTCCCGATAAGGTCGGGCGCTCAGGTTTCGACCCCGAACGCCGAGGGCAGAAGGACCAGCGATGGACAACGAGATAACGAAGCGACTCGTCTGGTCGGGACTGCTGGCCGCCTTCGGTGCGCTTGCAAGCATCGCCGCAGCCCGGGTCGCCGGAATCGTCTATCGCCGCATCTTCGATGAGGATCCGCCCGACTGACCATGGCCGAGCCGTCCGAGCCGACAGCCACCGACGCACCGCCGGTGACCGAGACACCACCGGTGCCGCCACCGGCGCCACCGGTCAAGCCGGACGAGGGGCGGTCGGTCGGGGAGCTTGTCTTCGACGTCTCCGAGCGCGTCTCGATCCTCGTCCGCGAGGAGATCGAGCTCGCCAAGGCGGAGATCACCGAGAAGCTGGCGACGCTCGGCCGCGGTGCCGGGATCGCCGCCGCCGCCGGAGTCTTCCTGCTCGCGGCCGGGATCATGTTGATGTTCGCCATCGCCTGGCTGATCAACGACATCCTCGGCATCGAGGGCTCGGTCTGGGTCGGGTTCGCGATCGAGGCCGGGGTCTTCGTCATCCTCGCCGCGATCGCCGGCCTGATCGCCAAGTCGCTCTTCGGCAAGGTCGAGTCCCCGACGCCGGACATGGCGATCGAGGAGCTCAAGGAGACCAAGGAGACCCTGGGGAAGACGCCATGAGCGGTGCGACCGGAACCGGCCCGACCGCGCCGCGCCCCGGTGCGCCCGGCCGCAGCGCCGCGGAGATCCGCCGCGACATCGACCTCCAGCAGGCCCAGCTCGCCCAGTCGGTCGTCGCGCTGCGCTCGAAGGTCAACGAGCTGACCGACTGGCGGGCGCAGATCAGCGAGCACCGCGAGCAGCTCATCAAGGGCGCCGCCGTCGCCGGCTTCGTGGTCGGCACGATCGTCGCGTTCCGCGCCTTCCGCCGCCGCGGCTGACCGGGTTGGCGCCATATCCAGGTCGCCCCGGGGTTCCGACCCGGCGAGAGTGGATGGGCTGATAGGGGAGGAGGCAGGGGTGGTCGCGAGCGACAGTGGGCGTGATTTCTCCACCATGCGGGGCTGATCCCGCCCACTGGCCGACCACTCACTGCAAACCGCGCCCGCGGTGTGGGCCCGGACCTGGTCGGGCGCTGTGCCACGGAGTCGTCCTAAGCCAGGTGCTTGGCGGGGACCCCGCCGACGCCGAGCAGGCCGGGGCCGGTGTGGGCGCCGATGACCGGGCCGATCTCGGAGATGAAGAGGGGCTCGGAGCCCATCACCTCGCGGCAGCGCTCGACGAGACGCTGAGCATTCTCGGGATCGCGGATGTGCTGGACGACCCAGGCGTCGTTGCCGTTGTCCTTGAGCTCCTGCGCGTACTGGACGAGACGCTCGAAGACGCGGCGTCGGGTCCGAACCCGCTCGACCGGCGTGATCTCGTCGTCGAGGGTGAGGATCGGCTTGATCTGCAGGGCCGAGCCCATCCAGGCGCGGGCGGCGCCGATCCGGCCGCCGCGACGCAGGTACTCGAGCGTGTCGATCGCGAACCACATCCGCAGGTCCTCCCGTGCCGCGCCGACGCGCTCGATGACGGCCTCGACCGGCTCGCCGGCGTCGGCCGCCGCGACCGCCGCGAGGACGAGCATCCCCATCCCACCGCAGCCGGTGCGGCTGTCGATCACGTGGATTCGCTCGCCTCCGCGGCCCTCGTCGATCAGCCGTTGCCGGGACTGCGACGCCGACTCGTAGGTGCCGGAGATCCCGGATGCGAGATGGATCGAGACGATCGTCCGGCCGGCGTCGAGGAGCGGCCCGTAGACCTCGATGAAGTCGCCGATCGACGGTTGCGAGGTCGTCGCTCCCTCGTCGCTCGCACGCAGCCGCTCGAAGAACGATCCGTAGTCGCCGATCTCGCGCTCCCTGCGCTGCTCGCCGGCGATCGACACGTAGAGGCTGACCTGCTGCACCCCATGCTCCTCGAGCAGCGGGTCCGGGAGGTAGGAGGTCGAGTCGCAGACGATCGCGATATCCCCTGGGGCGCTCACCGCCGACCGTTGTATCACTTGCCCGGAAAGCGACGGCCCTCGCCTCACTACCATCCGGACCGATGGCCAGGACCCTGGTAACCGGCGCCACCGGCCTGCTCGGCTCGCATCTCGTCCGGGCCCTCGCCGATCGCGGCGACGAGCTCCGGCTGCTGATCAAGCGCGGCTCCGACACTGCAGCGCTGGACGGGATCGACTACGAGGAGGTGACCGGCGACGTCACCGACCGCCGCGCGGTCCGCCGCGCCGTCGAAGGCGTCGAGCGCGTCTTTCACGTCGCCGCCGAGAGCTCGCTCGACGACCGCGACCGCGAGCTCGTCTTCGCGGTCAACGTCGGCGGGACGAGGCTGGTCGCCGACGAGGCGCTCGCGGCCGGCGTGGGCAGGCTCGTCCACACCTCCTCGGTGGCGGCGATCGGCCCCGCGGCAAAGGGCGGGCGGGCCGACGAGACGCAGCCGTTCATGATCGCCCACCTCGGGATCGCGTACGCGAACTCAAAGCACGAGGCCGAGGCGGAGGTGCTGCGCGCCGCCGCCCGGGGGCTCGACGCGGTCATCGTCAACCCGACCTTCACGCTCGGGCCGCCGATCGGCGCGACCTCGTCGATGTCGATCGAGGTCGTCCGCAGGTTCCTGCAGCGGCGCATTCCCGCCTACGTCGACGGCGGTCTCAACGTCGTCGACGTCCGCGACGTCGCCGCGGGCGAGCTGCTGGCCGACGAGAAGGGCCGCCGCGGCGAGCGCTACATCCTCGGCGGCCGCAACTTCACCCTGCAGCGGCTGTTCGCCGACCTGTCGCGGATCAGCGGCGTCCCGGTGCCGCCGCTGCGGCTGCCGCCGCGGATCGCCGTCGGCGCCGCCGAGCTCTCCGACCTGCTCCACCTCGGGGTCGGGATCGGAGTCGACGAGGCCCGCAGCGCCGCGCTCTGGTGGACCTACTCGTCGGCCAAGGCCAAACGCGAGCTCGGCTTCGCCCCTCGCCCTCACGAGGAGACTCTCGAAGCGACGCTGACGATGACCAGGGAGCAGCTCGGCGGCCGGATCGGCACCTCTCCCGGTCCCGCCGGCGCGCTCCTCGAGGCGGTCGGCCGCGCCGGTCGGGTCGCCGGGCGGTTCCTGCCGCGGTGAGCGCCGGCGAACGCCCCGCGGTCGTCCTCTACCGATGCCCGACGCCGACCGATCACCTCTGCCCGTGCGGCGCGGTGGCCCGAAAGCTGCGCCGCCTCGGAGTCGAGTACCGGACCGAGCGCGTCCCCTACCGGCGCCGGAG
>DATMCB010000185.1:0-3066 GCA_035558835.1 Solirubrobacterales bacterium | reverse complement strand
TGAGCTCGAGGAGGAACCCCGCGGCGAGGGACTCCGCTATGCGGTTGGCGAATTGCTGGTCTGTCCCTACTGCATCGCTCAGTGGATCGTGGCCGGATTCGCGGCCGGCATGGTCGGCGCTCCGCGACTGACCCGGCTGCTGGCGCTGATCTTCACCGGCCACGCGATCTCCGATTTCCTGCAGATCGCCTACAAGGCCGCCGAAGAGGCCGGTACGGGCTGAGCCTCGTGTTTAGCCCCGACTGCCGCCGGGAAGCCGGTCCGCACGTTCCGAACGGCAACCGAGGATCGGAGGGATCATCTTGAACAAGGGTGCGAGCAGGGAAACGACGAGCGGGGGCATCACCGGCCGCTTCGTGGGCCGGGTCAAGGAGGCGCTCGGCGACCTCAAGGACGACCGCGACCTCGCCCGCGAGGGCAAGCTCCAGCAGGCAAAGACGGAGGCGGCCGAGGACGCCGAGGCGGCTTCCCGTGAGGCGGAGCTGGCCCGGCGCGAGGCCGAGCTGAAGGAGGAGCGCGCAGACCTCGAGCACGAGCGCGCCGAGCTCGACGCCGACCTGACGGCCCGGGAACGGGCGGCCGAAGCCGACCGCGAGCGGATCGCCGAAGAGGCCGAGGCGGAGCGTGAGAGCGCCGCCGAGGTCGATGCTGCAGAGCGGGCGAAGGAGCGTGAGTACGACGCCGCGGCGGCAGAGGATCGCCGCGCCGAGGAAGATCGCCGGAAAGGTGAGGCGCGTGCCGCTGTCATCGAGCGCGAGGCCGAGATCGCCGCCGCCCGGGACGACGAGGAGGAATCGAGATGAGCCTGATCACCGCGATCCCGAAGGCGGCGATCGGCACCGGGCTCAAGGTCGTGCGCCTGCCGATCGACGCGGCTCTACGCCTGACCGGCAACGGGAACGGCCGAGCCGAATCGCTGCACGAGGCCGCCGAGGAGCGGGTCGAGATGGCCGAAGAAGCCGCCGAGCGTCGCCACGAGGACGCCGAACGGCGCCGCCGTCAGGCCGACCGCAGGGCGGAGCGCTCCCGTGAGAAGGCGCAGCGCGAGCGTCACGCGAGCAAGGAGCGGGCGAAGCGGGCCGCGGCCGGTCGCAAGCAGACCACCGAGCGTGACGCCACTCACCGCAAGGAGGAGGCGGCGGAGCAGCAGAAACACGATCACGCCGAAGTGGTCAAGGCCAAGCTCGAGGCGAACGACAAGGCAGAAGAGGCTCTCGAAGCCGCAAAGGACGCCGCCCGGTTCGAGGCGGAGGCAGCAAGAGCGAAAGCGGCGCGAAAGGCCACGGCGGGAGGGCCGAGCCGAGAGCCTGAATGAGGTTCGCCCGGTCGCTATCGCCAGGCGGCGCTGAACGTCGCCCGCGCGTTACGCGTGCCCTGTAGCGAGGCCCTCGCCTTGGCCTCTCCGCCCTTGCCGCGAACGACACCGTGGGCGAACCTGACCTCGACCGCACTGGTGCCGGGCGGAAGGCCGCGGAACTCGACCTCGTGGCGGGAGACCTTGACCCTGATCCCGTTGTAGGCGGCCTTTCTGCCGTCGAGCGGGAACTGAACGGTGGGCCGGTCATACGCGTAGACGCTGACCTGCGCGGTCTCATGCCGGCGCGGGCGGATCGTGAGCTTCGGCGTCCGCAGCGATCCCGACTTCATCGCGGTCTGCCCGGAGAGGGCATAGAGCGTGCCGCCGCCGCGGGAGCCGGTGACCCGGCCGCTCAACGTGCAGGGGGCGAGCACGGCATCGACGGGCCTGCCGTCGACGCTGAGTGCGACCGGGCCGTCATCGAGGGTGCTGAGCCGGCGAGGCGTGAAGCGAACGCGCTTGCCGCTGCGCTCGATGCCGGCGAGGTCGACTCTGAGCCTCTTCTTCGCGTGGAAGGTCAACGGCGAGTCAGGAGTCGCGGGGGTGGTTCCGCTGACTGCGACGCCGGCGATCGGATCGATCCCGATCAGGCGGCAGGACCAGTCGTCGACGAGGGAGTGCGGCTGCCGTTCCAGGTTCCTGGCCGCGACGGGCGCCGACTGCGGCGAGTCGGCGCTCGCCGAACCGACCGGGTTCGACGCCGTGATCCGGCAGCTGATCCGCGTCCCGAAGTCGGCGTCGTCGAGCTCGTAGGTCTGCTTCGCGGCGCCGGCGATCGGAGCTCCGTCGCGGATCCACCGGTAGGCGAGATCTCCCTCCGCGTTGATCGGGTCGCATTCGAGCGTCTTGCCGACCACCGGGTTCCCGTTGAGCACGGCCGCGACGCCCGGCTCCGCGTAGCCGCGGCCGCTCAGGCCGACCTGGGTGACCGGCGAGGGGCCGCTGCTGATCACGAAGATCGAGGCCTCCTTGGCGCCGGCCGAGACCGGAGTGAATCTGACGTCGAAGGTGCACGTGTCGCCGGGCATGACGACGTGCATCGTGCAGCCGTCGTTGGAGACCGGGAAGGATTGCGGCGACCCGGCGACGGTGAAGACCTGCTGGATCTGGTCGGGGAAGTCGCCGAGGTTCTTGATCGTGAACGTCTGGGTCGCCGACGCCGATCCGAGCGCGACCGCGCCGAAGTCCTTGTTGGCCGGCGTGATCTGCTCGTCCGGCCCGCTCAGCGCTTCCGCGGTCATCGGGATCGACTGCGGGCTGCCGGTGCCGTTGGAGGTGATCACGAGGTTGGCGCTCGCGGCGCCGGTCGGGCCGGTCGGGTTGAAGCCGACGCCGACGGAGCAGCCGTTCCAGGCCTGCAGGGTGCTGCCGGCGCAGTTGCCGTAGTTGATCGAGAAGAGCGCCTGGTCGGGGCCGGTGATCTGAATGTCGCTGATCGCAACGCCGTAGTTCTGAGCCTGGAGATTGACGTTGAAGTTCTGGGAGCCGTAGAACCACGGTTGCGGGTTGAAGCTGATCGGGTCGGGATTGACGTTCAGGGTTCCGGTCACCGCGGTCGCCGCGAGTGGGACGCTCGCTACCCCGTTGCCGTCGTCGACGTCGAGCGAGGCCGAGAGTAGGCCCGTGCCCTGCGGGTTGACGTAGACCGAGACGTTGCACGAGGATCCATCCGACAGGAACTGCCCCGAGCAGCCGTCGTTGACGAGCAC
>DATMCB010000184.1:0-2535 GCA_035558835.1 Solirubrobacterales bacterium | reverse complement strand
GAGGAGGCCCGCCCCGGGCGCGAGTTCTCGGCCGACGGGACGCGCGGCAGCCGCCGGTACCTCGATCTCGCCGCCGCGGGCCGGCAGGGCAGCCCGCCGCTGAGCGCGATCAGAGCGATGGTCCTGCTTGACATGGTCGGCGACTGCGACCTCGCGATCCCCCGCGAGGAGAGCTCCGACGAGCGCCTCTACGCGCTCTTCGCCGACGCCGACCCCGACGTCTTCTCCGGCACGACGGGTGGGGTGGAGGACGACCACACCCCGTTCCAGGAGGCGGGGATTCCCGCCGTCGACCTGATCGATTTCGAGTACGGGCCGGGACCGAGCCCGGGCGAGTGGTGGCACACGCCGGAGGACGATCTCGGCAAGGTCTGCCCGGCCGCCCTCGACGCCGTCGGTGGCGCCACGCTGCGGGCGCTACCCCGGATCCGGTGACGGCGGGTTTCCGGAGTAGCCTTTCTCCCGCAGTGGCAAATCGAGACTCGAACGGCCGTCCGCGGCCGGAGGTGCCGATCGGGGGGCGCATCCTCGAGGGGGGCGCCCGTGGCGTCGGCCGGATCGCCGGTGCGACCGGGTTCGACCGGACGGTCGAGGTCGCCGTCGAGGAGGCGATCGTCCGCGCCCTCGAGAGCGCCGCGGTCGAGCGGGCGATCGCCCGCCTGATCGAGGATGGGAGGCTCGCCGACGCCGTCGCCGACTCGCTCGACGAGGAGCGTCTCGAGGAGACGATCCGGCGGGCGATCGACAGCGAGGTCGCCGACCGCGTCTGGGAGGACATCCTCGCCGGCGACAAGGCGCAGATGCTCGTCGAGCGGATCGCCGAGGCACCGGAGGTCCGCGTGGCGCTCGCCTCCCAGGGCGTCGGGCTGATCGCCGACCTGGGCCGCCAGATCTCGCGAGCCGCCGCCGCGGCCGACGGGTTCCTCGAGCGAACGATCCGCAGGCTCCTCCGCCGGCCGCCCCGCAGCGAGCCGACCGATCACGTCGGGCTCGCCGGCCGCGGCGTCGCGATGCTGGTCGACTTCGGTGTCCTCGCCGTCGGCTTCGCGCTGTTCACGGCGATGCTGTCCGGCATCCTGCAACTGCTCACCGACGAGAAGCTCCCGGCGATCGTCGCCGGGCTGCTCTCGGCCGGCGGACTCACCATCGCGGCGATCTACTTCGTCGGTTTCTGGGCGTTCGAGGGCCAGACTCCGGGAATGCGGTTCCTCGGCATCCGCCTCGAGCACGACGGCACCCCGGAGCTCGGGGTCAGGCGGGCGGTCAAACGCCTCGTCGGGACCGTGCTGGCGGCGCTCCCCGCTGGTCTCGGCTTCGTCCCGGTGCTGTTCCGCGACGACCGCCGCGGCTTCCACGACCGCATCGCCGACACCGACGTCATCAAGCGCGAGAACCGCGTTCTCGCGCCCTGGTCCCAGAATCGCGTCCCCGGCGAGCCGGGCTGAGCCGGCCGGACTCCGTCGCTACCCTTCAGGGCGATGCCGGAAGCCATTACGCATGCCCCGAAGCGGGTTCTGCTCGCGGCCCCGCGCGGCTATTGCGCGGGGGTCGATCGCGCCGTTCAGACCGTCGAGCACGCACTCGACCTGCACGGCGCGCCCGTCTACGTCCGCAAGGAGATCGTCCACAACAAGCACGTCGTCCAGCAGCTCAGCGAGCGTGGCGCCATCTTCGTCGACCAGGAGACCGAGGTGCCGGAGGGGGCTCTCGTCGTCTTCAGCGCCCACGGCGTCTCCCCGGCGGTCCACGCCAACGCCGCCTCGCGCCGCCTGCGGACGATCGATGCGACCTGCCCGCTCGTCACCAAGGTCCACGTCGAGGCGCGGAAGTTCGCCGAACAGGGCTACACGATCGTCATGATCGGCCACGACGGCCACGAGGAGGTCCAGGGGACGACCGGCGAGGCGCCCGACTCGATCGTCCTCGTCGAGACGATCGAGGACGTCGACCGGCTCGAGATCGACAACCCCGACCGGGTCGCCTTCATCACCCAGACGACCCTCTCGGTCGACGAGACCGCCGGCGTGATCGCCCGCCTCCGCGAGCGCTTCCCGAACATCGTCAGTCCCAAGTCCGACGACATCTGTTACGCGACCACGAACCGCCAGCTCGCCGTCAAGCAGCTCGCTGCGGAGTGCGACCTCGTCCTGGTGATCGGCTCGCGCAACTCGTCGAACTCGAACCGGCTGGTCGACGTCACCCGCGAGCTCGGGACCGCATCGCATCTGATCGATCGCGCCGACGAGGTCGAGGAGGAGTGGCTCGAGGGGGTCGAGACCGTCGGCATCACCTCCGGCGCCAGTGCCCCCGAAGAGCTCGTCAGCGAGCTCGTCGAGATGTTCCGCCGGCGCGGCACCGAGGAAGTCGCCGAGCTCCGCGCGATCGACGAGGACGTCCGCTTCATGCTCCCGAAGCAGATCCGGGTCGACCTCGCGGCCGCCGGCGCAGCGCGCTGAGCGTCCGGCGCGGTCGCGGGCTCAGCGCTCGGGACCGGGCGCGAACGCCAGCGACCAGACCCTGACGTCGCCGTCGATG
>DATMCB010000183.1:0-19396 GCA_035558835.1 Solirubrobacterales bacterium | reverse complement strand
TCGCTGCCTTCGTGGTGACGCTGTTCCTCGATGCCGGCTTCGCCCTGGTCCTGCTCGGCGCCGGCCTGCTCTATGAGATCTGGAGCAACGGTGATCGCTGGATGCGACGGGCGAGCTCCTTCTCGCTCGCCCCAGCGCTGCTCGTCTTCGCGGCCGGCGCGATCACGCTCTCGCTGACGGCGACGATCTTCTTGGAGGGCCTCAAGGCGGGCCTGCTGACCTTCGGCGGCGCCTTCACCGTGATCCCGTTCCTGCAGTCGAGCTCGGTCAACGTCCACCACTGGCTGACCGATGGTCAGTTCGTGGACGGGCTGGCGATGAGCGGGATCCTGCCGGCGCCGCTGATCATCTTCTCGACCTTCGTCGGCTACGTCGCCGGCGGCCTCAGCGGCGCTCTCGTGATGACGCTCGGCATCTTCCTCCCCGCCTTCGTCTTCCCGATCTTCCTCCATCGCCAGCTCGTGGCGATCGCCGACAACGAGCGGCTTCACCCGTTTCTGCTCGGCGTCGCCGCCGCCGTCATCGGCCTGATCGCCGCCGTCACCGTCGACATCCTCGAGACCAGCATCGTCGACGTCTGGACCGCGATCCTCGCCATCGGCGCCTTCCTCGTCCTCAACCGCTGGCACGGCAAGCTGACCGTGCTCTACGTCGTCCTCGGTTGTGGGTTGATCGGAGCCGGACTGCAGCTCAGTGGCATCGCATAGCCGCGCCCGGCCGACGGGCGTTCTGCCCTTGACATAACACCTATTTCGCCGGCGAGACTCAAGAACGTCTTCGCATAGCGGTTCCCGATCAGCCATGGCGAGCCAAACTGTGGTGACGCCCAACGGCCCTTCACACCGGTTGACTAACTTCTCACGGAGCGTGTCGATTTCGGCCCTGCCCGTTCGACGCATGGGTGAAGGGCGAAAAAGAGGCCCCCGAGACGAAAGGAACTCCCATGAGAGTCATGGTGATGGTCAAGGCCAACGAGGCAAGCGAAGCCGGGCAGATGCCGAGCGAGCAGGAGCTCGCCGCGATGGGCGCGTTCAACGAAGAGCTGGTCAAGGCGGGCGTGATGCTCGATGGCGACGGGCTGCATCCCTCCCGCGAGGGCTACCGGGTCACGATCTCGCCGGGCACCGAGCCGTCGGTCACCGACGGTCCGTTCGCGGAGACGAAGGAGCTCATCGCCGGCTACTGGATCTGGCAGGTCAAGGACATGGACGAGGCGCTCGCGTGGGCGAAGCGGATTCCCGCGCTCGGGCCCGACACCACGCCGGGGACAGTCGAGCTGCGGCCCCTGTTCGAGGCCGATGACTTCGGCGAGGAGTTCACGCCCGAGCTGCAGGCGCAGGAGGAGCGGCTCCGCAAGCAGATCGCCGGCGGCTGAGGCCGGCGGTTGGCCGCGGCCGACGTCAACCGGGCCATCGAGGCCGTCTGGCGAATCGAGTCGGCGCGGTTGATCGCCGGCCTGGCGAGGACGGTGCGCGACGTCGGCCTCGCCGAGGACCTCGCCCAGGAGGCGCTGGTGGCGGCGCTCGAGCAGTGGCCCGAGTCGGGCGTCCCGGACAACCCGGGCGCCTGGCTCATGGCCACCGCCAAGCGCCGCGGCATCGACCGGCTCCGGCGCGACCGGATCGCCGCCCGCAAGAGCGAGGAGCTCGGTCGCGAGCTCGAGGTCCGCGGCGAGGCGGTCGAGCGTGACCTCGCCGCCGCGATCGACGACCCCTTCGACGACGACCTGCTGCGGCTGATCTTCACGACCTGCCATCCGCTGCTGTCGACCGAGGCGCGTGTCGCGCTGACCCTGCGGCTGCTCGGCGGCCTGACGACGCCGGAGATCGCGCGTGCCTACCTGATCTCGGAATCGACGGTGGCGCAACGCATCGTCCGCGCAAAACGGACGCTCGCGGCTGCCCGGGTGCCGATCGAGGTACCGGTTCGCGATCAGCTCCCCGAACGGCTGGCCGCGGTGCTCGAGGTCGTCTACCTGATCTTCAACGAGGGCTACTCGCCGAGCTCGGGCGATGCGGTCGTCCGGATCGAGCTGCTCGAGGAGGCGATGCGTCTCGGACGGATCCTCGCCGAGCTGCTGCCGACCGAGCCCGAGGTCCACGGGCTGGTCGCGCTGATCGAGCTGCAGGCATCGCGGACCCGGGCGCGTGTCGATCCCGCCGGCGAGCCCGTGCCGCTGCTCGAGCAGGATCGCGCCCGCTGGGATTGGATGCTCATCGGCCGCGGCCAGCGGGCGCTCGAGCGCGCTTACGCCACCGGCGGCTCGTTCGGCCCGTACGCATTGCAGGCGGCGATCGCCGCCTGTCATTCGCGGGCACGGGACGCCGCAGACACCGACTGGGTGCGGATCGCAGCGCTCTACGACGGCCTCGCCCAGGTCTCCCCCTCCCCGGTCGTCGGACTGAACCGCGCGGTCGCGGTCGGGATGGCCTTCGGCCCCGGCGCGGCGCTGGAGCTGCTCGGCGACGAGGAGATGGGCGCGGCGCTCGCCGGCTACCCGCTCCTGCCCGCCGCACGCGGCGAGATGCTCGAGCGGCTCGGGCGCGACGCGGAGGCGCGGACGCAGTTCGAGCGGGCGGCGGAGCTGACCGCGAACGAGCGCCAGGCGCGCTTCCTGCGCCGTCGCGCTGCCACCCGCTGACGCACCTTCAGCAACTTCGCCGCGGCCGGCGGGTTTCAGGCTGCGCCACGGGGCGACCCGCGACATTTATGAGGATTTCAAGAGGGAATCGTGAGCAACCTGTATAAGAGGCTGTCTATGCCCGTTGCCTCCCGGGGGAAACTCGCCTTCGCGGCGGTGCTCGTCGTCGCACTCGCTGTCTTCGTCGCCCTGATCTTCGGCTCGACCCGCGGTCGCGCCGCCCGCGACGTCGTCGTCGATCGCGCCGAGACCGCGATCGTCGGCCCGAAGGCAGCCGGAAAGCCAGCCGTCGGCGACGTCCGCGGGACCCGCCCGAACATCCTCCTGATCATCACCGACGACCAGGAGAAGACGTCGATGCGGGCGATGCCGAAGACCCTGAAGCTGTTCAAGCGCCAGGGCGTCGACTTCAACCACGGCTACGTGACGACGCCGCTCTGCTGCCCGGCCCGGGCGACGATGTACTCGGGGCTCTACGCCCACAACCACGGGATCATCACCAACAATCCGACGAGGCAGTTCGGGAAGACGTACCTGTGGCAGGACACCTTCCCGGCGGAGCTGCAGCGCAACGGCTACTACACCGGTCAGTTCGGCAAGTACCTGAACAACTGGGACAAGAAGCAGGAGGGCGACGCCGGATTCGACGTCTTCAAGAACGACTACAACGGCGTCGAGCACAATCGCAAGGAGCGCTCCAAGGCCGACATCCTGACCGCCCGCCGCGGCGCCCGCTTCGTCAAGGACCGCGAGTCCTCCGACGACAAACCGTGGATGATGACCCTCTCGCTGCGCTCCCCACACACGCCGCTGGTCGCCGAGAAGAAATACGACAACGCGCGGGTGCCGAAGTTCAAGCCGCCGATCTCGTTCAACGAGACCGACCTCTCCGACAAGCCGAAATACTTGCGCGAGAAGCGTCACGACAAGACGCTGGGCTACATAACCAAGCGCTACCAGAAGTACGAGCAGACGCTGCTCTCGGCCGACGACGGCGTCGCCAAGGTCTTCCGGACGCTGAAGGAGACCGGCGAGGATCGCAACACGCTGGCGATCTTCGTGTCCGACAACGGCTACCTGTTCGGGGCCCACGGCGTCCTCGGCAAGGTCTTCCCCTACCAGGAGGCGACCAACGTCCCGATGTACATGCGCTGGCCGGCCGAGCTCGGCAAGAAGGGCCGGCTCGACACCCGGCTCGTCGCCAACGTCGACTTCGCCCCGACCTTCTACGACGTCGCCGGCATCGACCCCGGCTACCAGGTCGACGGCAAGTCCCTGTTCGACCCCGGAAACGACCGCAAGTACATGCTCACCGAGTCGGTCAAGTGGAAGGCGATCCAGGACAAGCGCGGCTCATTGATCGAGACGAAGACGAACGACCCCGGCAAGCCGTTCGTCGAGCTCTACGACTGGAACGTGGACCCGGGTGAGATGGACGGCACGCCGCGCCTCAACAACGCGACCCAGAAGCAGCGTTTCCGGGAGATGGGCGCCTACCTCGACAAGGTCAGGGACTGCGCCGGCTCGTCCTGCCCCTAAGCGGGACCGATCGCCTCAGTTCACCGAGGGGTCCTCGGGCATCCTGGCCACGAGGGCGTACTCGCCGCCCTTGCGCTCGAGGACGTCGCTCCAGAGCGTCGCCGGATCGTCCGGGAAGAGCTCGGGCGGGATCGGCGCCTCGACGATCCAGGCCTCCTCCTCGAGCTCGCCCTCGAGCTGGCCCGGCCCCCAGCCGGAGAAGCCCGCGTAGACGCGGCCGCGGCGGACCGCCTCAGGCAGCTCGTCGAGGTCGGTCGAGGCGGAGACGAGGCCGACGTCGGCGACGACGATCCAGGCGGCCTTGTCGGGGTCGGTGAACTCGCCGAGGACGACGAGCGACTCCGGCTGCACCGGCCCGCCGACGAAGACCGGCTCGGCGACCGCGATCGAGGCCAGCTCCGGGAGCACCTCCTCGACCTCGGCATCGGCCGGGCGGTTGAGGACGATCCCCATGGCCCCCTCCTCCCCGTGCTCGGTGATCAGGACGACCGAGCGGACGAAGTTCGGATCCTGCAGCGCCGGCGAGGCCACGAGGAGCTTGCCGCGAAGGTTTTCCACGCGGTCAGGCTAGCGCGCACCGGCCGCGGTCACGACGATCCCGGCGGAGCGGCTTCCCGGCCTCTCTAAGCTTCCCGGGCGATGGTTCACGACGTCAGCCAGGCGACCTTCGAGAAGGACGTCCTCGACCGCTCCCACGAGGTGCCGGTCGTCGTCGACTTCTGGGCCGAGTGGTGCGGCCCCTGCCGCCAGCTCGGGCCGGCGCTCGAAGCCGAGGCCGCGAAGCGCGACGGCGACGTCGACCTCGCGAAGCTGGACGTCGACGCCAACCAGGCGCTCGCCGCGCAGTTCGGGATCCAGGGGATTCCCGCAGTCAAGGCGTTCAAGGACGGCGCGGTCGCAGCCGAGTTCACCGGCGCGATCCCGCCCGCCCAGGTCGCGGCGTTCTTCGACGGGATCGTCCCCTCCGAGGCCGACCGGCTCGCGGACGCCGACGACGAGGCGTCGCTGCGCCGAGCGCTCGAGCTCGACCCGGGCCAGCAGGAGGCGGGCGTGAAGCTCGGCCGGCTGCTGCTCGCGGCCGGCGACGACGACGATGCCCGCAAGGTCCTCGAGCCGATCGAGGGCGACTTCATCGCCTCCGGGCTGCTCGCCAGGATCGAGCTCGGCAGCGACGACGATGCCGCTTCCGCGTTCGACGCCTGGGATGGCGGCGACCGCGAGCGGGCCCTCGATGTCCTCCAGGAGCAGATCGCCGCCGAGCAGGACCCGGACCGGATCGACCGGCTGCGCCGGGTGATGGTCGCGATCTTCACCGAGCTCGGGCCCGCGAGCGAGCTGGCGCGCGAGCACCGCCGGCGGCTGTCGCTGGCGATCACCTGAGCGGCGCGGATGCCGGAGATCGGCGGAGTCGGCCTGCTGACCGCGCTGTTCGCGGGCGCGGTCTCGTTCTTCTCCCCCTGCGTCCTGCCCCTGGTTCCCGGCTATCTCTCGGCGGTCACCGGCGTCTCCGCGGCCGAGCTCGAACGGGCGAGCTGGCGAACCGTGGTCCCCCCCGCCCTCGTCTTCATCGCGAGCTTCTCGGTCATCTTCATCCTCCTCGGACTGACCGCCGTCGGACTCACGCAGACGTTGCGCCAGAACCAGGACACGCTCGACAAGATCGCCGGCGTCCTGATCATCGCGATGGGCGTCCTCTTCGTCGCCCAGCTCTTCATCGTCAAGCTCAACCGCGAGTGGCGCGTCGAGGCGCTGATCGAGCGGGCCGGCAGCGGCGGCCCACTGATCGCCGGCGCCGCCTTCGCGATCGCCTGGACCCCGTGCATCGGCCCGACCCTGGCGGCGATCCTCGCCCTCGCCGGATCGACCGGCTCGGTCCTTCAGGGTGGCCTGATGCTCGCCGTCTACTCGCTCGGCCTCGCGATTCCCTTCCTGCTGACCGCGATCGCCTTCGCCCGGATGACGACCGCCTTCGGCTTCATCAAGCGCCACTACGCGGCGATCATGGCCGTCGGCGGCGTGATCCTGATCGCGATGGGCGTCCTCGTCTACACCGGCGAGCTGACCCGCCTCAACCTCGAGGCCCAGCAGGCCCTCGACGATCTCGGAGTGAACTTCTTCAACGAGGTCTGAGGGCGACCTGGAGGCCCGCCGGCCTCTTCCTTGATTCCGGCGGCCCCGGCTTCGCCCTCGAGGCGCCGGCTACTCGCCCGGCTTGACCGGAACCGGGACTTCGACCGGCTCGCCGACCTCGACCGGCGTGCCGATCGCCTCCGTCTCCTCGAGGCCGGCGCCGTCGAGGTCGCGGGAGCAGACGATCCGGAACCGGCCGGTGCCGATGTCGGGATCGGGAATGATCGGCAGGCCGCGGATCTCGTCCCAGCCGAGGCGTTCGACCTCGAACGGGTTCATGCGCACCTCGGCCGCCGGAAACGGGCAGCCGGCGTTGTGCTGGTCGATCGCCTGAGAGATCGCTTCGAGGTTCTTCGCCTCGGCAGCCACGCGCTCACGGTAGCAGCGGCGACGCGTCGCGGCCGGGAGCTGCCGTGGGCACCCGAATCGAGCTTCTCCGCTTACACTGCCGCCTCCGCGCCGGCCACCGGGATGGCGCGTCCTCCCAGCGAAAGGGTGCCGTGCGCAGTCAGTTGATCATCGTCGTCGGTTCGCTCGTGGTCGCGGGCATGCTCATCGTCGGTTCCGCGTCGGCTGCGACCCCGTACCAGACGAAGGTCACGATCTCGAAGCGGCCTCCGACCTGGCACGGCAAGGTCCGATCGAACGGCGATCTGCTCCACGGCGTTCGCAGCTGCGAGCGGGGCCGGCTCGTGAAGATGTACAAGCGCCGGGACGGCAAGGATCTCCTGATCGGCACGGACGTCAGCAACCAGGCGGGCCGCTGGGTCATCGCGGACGAGCCGACCAAGGGCATCTACTACGCCAAGGTCACCGGACGCCGGCCGGGAGACAAGCCCGCCTGCGCGCCCGATAAGTCGGGCGTCGAGTACGTCGACTGATCCCGGTCCGGCCGCCGTCAACCGCGCGGTGGCGTCGCCGGCGGTGGTTACCATCGGCGCTATGCCGAGCGAACGCGTGTACGGTGACCCGTCGGAGTGGGAGCACGCGGTCGCGCACGTCGACATGGACGCCTTCTACGTCTCGGTCGAGCTTCTCGATCGACCCGATCTGCGCGGCAAGCCGGTGATCGTCGGCCCGCGCGACCCGGACTCGCGGGGCGTGGTGATGACCGCCTCCTACGAGGCGCGGCGCTTCGGCGTCCACTCGGCGCTGCCGATGGCGGTCGCCCGCCGGCGCTGTCCCCAGGCCGTCGTCATCCCCCGCAACATGGAGCGCTACAAGCAGGCGTCCAAACGGGTGATGGCCGTCTTCCACCGCTACAGCGACGTCGTCGAGGTCGTCGGCATGGACGAGGCGTACGTCGATCTCAGCGACTCCCCCGCGCCGAAGACCCGCGCCCGCCAGATCAAGCGCGACGTCCTCGCCGAGACCGGGCTGACCTGCTCGATCGGCCTCGGCCCGAACCGGCTGATCGCGAAGATCGCCTCCGACCTCGACAAGCCCGACGGCCTCTGCGTGCTGCCCCGCGAGCGCTTCCTCGAGGTCGTCGGCGAGCGCCCGGCGCGGATCATCCCCGGCGTCGGCCCGCGCACCGAGGAGCGCCTCGAGGCGCTCGAGATCCGGACCGTCGCCGATCTCGCCGGCGCCCCGGAGCGGAGCCTCGCAACCGTCTTCGGGCCCAACCACGCCCGCTCGCTCGGGCGCCGCGCCTGCGGCTTCGGAAGCGCCGCGGTCGCCGTCGAGCGCGAGCGCAAGTCGGAGAGCCGGGAGCGCACCTTCGCGAGCGACCAGACCGACCCGACGATGATGCGGCGCGAGATCACGGCGATGGGACGCGCCGTCGCCGAGCACCTCCGCGGGCAGGGGATCGCCGGCCGGACCGTGACCCTGAAGATCCGCCTCGCGCCCTTCAGGACGTTCACCCGCTCGCGGACGCTCCCGAAGGCGACCGCCGACCCGGAGGCCGTCGCCGCTGCGGGCCGGGAGCTCTTCGACGCCTTCGAGCGCGATGCCCCGGTGCGGCTGCTCGGAGTCGGCGTCTCGAACCTCGTCCACCCCGAGAAGCATGCGGGCCCCACCGCCGGCGACGAGACGCCGGAGGCAGGGCCCGTTCAGCTCGCCCTCGACTGAGGCCGGAGAGCCGCGGCGCGGCTCAGCGGTCGACGAGCACCTGCGCGACGCCGGGCATCCGCAGCTTGTTCTTGACGGCCTCGGTGAGGTCGAGCTCGCGGCCGGCGACGTAGGGGCCGCGGTCGATGACCTTGGCCCTGACCTGACGGCCGTGATAGCGGATCGTCAGCTTCGTGCCGCACGGCAGCGTCTTGTGTGCGACCCCCATGGTCGAGGGCTTCAGCGTCCCTCCGCAGGCGACGCCGTTGCCGTAGAGGCCGGGGCCGTACCAGGAGGCCTCGGCGGAGCGGAAGACCGTCACGCGACCGGCCTTGGCCGTGCTGCCGGCGGCGACGAGGTTCCCGGCCGAGCGGACCTTGACCTTGCTGCGGCCCGCGTCATCGGGCTTCCAGCGCGCCCGGAACCGTCCCGTCCGATTCGTCCTGGCGCGGAGCTCCTCGCCGCCGACCCTGATCGTCACCTTGCGACGCTGGCCGGCCGGGGCGACGTGACCGCGGATCGTCACCTTCTGACCGACCCGCGCCCGCTTCTCGACGCTCGCTCGCGTCACCGAGCGCACGCGGACCTTCCGGGTCGGAGTCGCACGGCCGTCGGCGCTGACCGCGCGGATGCGGCCGCTGCGCTCGATCTTCACCCGCTCCTTGAAGCGGCCCGCCTTGCCGGCGCGGGTGCTGCGGGCATCCCGCCAGTGCTTCGAGCCGAGGGCTCGGAACTGGATCCGCACCGGCTGGCTCGCCGGCGCAGCGCTGCCGCCGACGCCGCCGGACTGGGTGGAGGCGGGCCGGAACCGGCCGCGCACCGTGACCAGCTCGTTCGGGCGAACCCGCTGCTCGCTCGTCGACAGCGACGGCCTGTCGGGCGACGCCTGCGCACCCTGCGCCTGGGCCGGGCCGGCGGCCCTGCCGATCAGCAGCGCGGCCAGGGGAAGCAGCAGAAGGGCTGCGACCAGGCCCCGCCAATCGCGGAAACAAGTCATCTTCGGTCCTCGCTTTCGCCGCCGACGGGGTTAGCTGCCGGGCTCGCTGCGGATCCCTCCGGCGGAATCCTCGCTACGGGTCGATCACGACCCGATTCGCCCCTGCCGGCTCATCTGTCCGGCTCTGGGTCCCCCGCTCCCGCCCGGCGTGCCGGGTTGGACTGAGCGGTCTCGTTGCAGTTGATCTATCCGGTCCGGCGGCACGGTACGGAGCGCCCGGCAGCGCCTGTGTGGGACCGGTCACAGTCTTTACGGAGGTGCGAAGATGTCTGCAATGAGCAGCGACCGCCTGACCGGCCTCGACGCGTCGTTCCTGCACCTCGAGCGCGACGGCGCCCACATGCACGTCGCGGCGACGATGATCTTCGACGGGCCGCCGCCGGACTTCGAGGAGTTCAAGGAGCACCTCCGCTCGCGCCTCCACCTCGTCCCCCGCTTCCGCCAGAAGCTCCGCTCCGTCCCGCTCGATCAGGGTCGGCCGGTCTGGGTCGACGACCCCCACCTCAACCTCGACTACCACGTCCGCCACACCGCTCTGCCGGCGCCCGGCGACGAGGAGCAGCTCCGGACCTTCGCCGCCCGCGCCTTCTCGCAGCGCCTCGATCGCTCGAAGCCGCTCTGGGAGATGTGGGTCGTCGACGGCCTCTCCGACGACCGCTTCGCGATCGTGACGAAGAGCCACCACTGCCTCGTCGACGGCGTCTCCGGAGTTGACATAACCACGGTCCTCTTCGACGCCGAGCCCGAGCCCGGCCCCCCGGCCGAGGAACCGCCCAGCTGGATCCCCCGTCCGGAGCCGAGCTCCCTTGAGCTGCTCAGCTCCGCCATCACCGAGCGGGTCACGGTCCCGGCCGAGCTCGTCCGCGGCGTCCGCTCGATCGCCCGCCGGCCGCTGCAGGCGCTCGCGGCGGTCCGCGACGCGCTCGGCGCGACCGGCTCGATCGCAGGCAAGGGCCTCTCCGCCCCCGACACGGCGCTCAACGTCGAGATCGGTCCGCACCGCCGGTTCGCCTGGGTCCGCGCCGACCTCGCCGATCTGAAGCGCATCAAGGACGTCTATGGAGGCACCGTCAACGACGTCGTCCTGACCGTCGTCGCCGGCGCCCTCGGCCGCCACCTGCGCTCGCTCGGCCACGAGACCGACGGGCTCGTCCTCAAGGCGATGGTCCCGGTCAGCGTCCGGACCGCCGAGCAGCAGGGCAGCCTCGGCAACCAGGTGACCGCGATGATGGCCTCGCTTCCGGTCGGGTGCGAGGACCCGATCGAGCGGCTCGGGATCGTCCGCCGCTCGATGGGGAACCTGAAGCAGTCCAAGCAGGCCGTCGGAGCCAACCTGATCGCCGAGATGACCGACTTCGCGCCGCCGACGATCGTCTCGCAGGCGGCCCGCCTGCAGTCGCGGCAGCGGTTCTTCAACCTCGTCGTAACCAACGTGCCCGGCCCTCAGTTCCCGCTCTACGTGCTCGGCCGCAAGCTCCGCGACATCTTCCCGATGGTCCCGCTCGCCAAGCGCCAGGCGGTCTGCGTCGGGATCATGAGCTACGACGGCGGCATCAACTTCGGCCTGATCGGCGATTACGAGGCGATGCCGGCACTCGGTGGCCTCGCGATCGACCTCAGCGACGAGCTCGAGAGCCTCGCGGCGCTCACTCCCGCCACGGACGGCAACGGCTCCGCCCCGCGGGAGCCGGAGCGGACGACCTCGCGGTCTTCGGGCTAGGCGCCCTCCGGGTCGTCGCGGCTGCCCCGCAGCCTCAGTCCGACCAGCGGATAGACGGCCGTCGAGAGGACCGCGGCGCCGACCAGCGCCGCCGACGTGGTGACCCGCATGTGCCCCTCGCTGACCGCGATCGTCGTGATCGCGACGACGAGCGGCAGCTCGGTGGCGCTGAAGAACGCGAGCGCCGCCCGATCCCGGAAGGCGAGGATCTTCCGGTAGAGCAGCATCGCCGGCACGCCGCGAACGACGAGGAAGAGCAGGAAGAAGACCGGCACGAGCACGGCCCGCTTCGGATCGTCGACGAGCGCGCTCATGTCGAAATTGACGCCGCTGACGACGAAGAAGAACGGGATCAGGAACCCGTAGCCGATCGCGCTCAGCTTCGACTCGAAGATCGCAACCTCGCGGCCGCGCAGTGCCAGGCGGGTGATGATGCCGGCGACGAAGCCGCCGAGCAGCAGGTCGAGGCCGAGGTCGGCCGCCAGGTAGGCCAGTGCGAAGACGAGTACGACCGAGATCCGGATCGGAAGCTGGGCGCTCGTCTCCATCGCCCCTTCGATCTTCTCCCAGCCGAGGCCGACGAAGCGGACGGCGAACACGGCGGCGAACACGGCGACGACGATGAACAGCATCAGGACGGCGCCGCTGGTCAGCGGGGTGTCGGACGAGAACAGGAACGTGATCAGGAGGATCGGCCCGAACTCGCCGACCGCGCCGGCGGCGAGCAGGTAGGTGCCGAAGCGGGTCTTCAGCTCGCCGGCGTCGTCGAGGATCGGGATCAGAGTGCCGATCGCGGTCGTCGCCATCGCCGAACCGACGAAGAGCAACGAGAGGACGATCCCGGCGAGAGCGAGCAGCCCGCCGAGCGAGTAGGCGAGCACCAATGAGATCACCCAGCCGGCCAGGGCCAGCTTCAGCGGCTCCCCGCGGATCCGTTCGAAGTCGATCTCGTAGCCGGCGAAGAAGAACAGCATGCCGAGACCGAGGTTCGAGAAGAAGGTGACGAACTGATCGGACTGGGCGAGCCCGAGGATGTCGGGGCCGATCAGGATCCCGAGCAGCAGCTCGAGGACGACGACCGGGACGAAGATCCAGCGACCGCCGAAGGTGACCAGCGTCGCCGCCAGCGCCGCCGTGAGCCCGATGACGAGGAACGACCCGGTGTCGACATCGACCACCGCTCACGCCCTCCGACGCGGTACCGGCTGCGGCCGGCAATGCAACCCGTTCGCTCCCAAGACGATGGAAACCTAGCCTGCGGGGGTGCCGTAACCTCGAGCCGATGAGCAGGCTCGCAACGAACCTCGCCGCGGCCGCCTGCGCGCTCGCCGTCTTCGCCGCGACGCTCGGGACCGGCGCGGGTGCGCCCGCCGGCGAGCCGACGAGTGCGGCGCGGGCGACCGACGTTCCGAAGCCGAAGACCGATTGGGACCCGATTCCCTACGGGAAGGGCCGGAAGCGCCAGATGGCGAACTACTCCCACCGCCACTACGGCGACCGGACCTGGCGGCTCCGCAACCCGAAGGTGATCGTCCTCCACTACACGGCGACGGCCACCTACGGACCGGTCCACAACGCATTCGCCGCGAACACCCCCTCGCTCGGCGAGAAGCCCGGCGTCTGCTCGCAGTTCGTCGTCGACAAGGACGGCACGATCCACCAGCTCACCCGGCTCAACACCCGCTGCCGCCACACGATCGGCCTCAACCAGACCTCGATCGGGATCGAGATGGTCCAGGAGGGACGCTCCGGCAAGCACGGCGCCGATCGGGCGATCCTCGGGCGCAAGAAGCAGATCCGGGCCGCCACGAAGCTGACCGCCTGGCTCAAGCAGCGCTATCGGATCGGCATGAGGAACGTGATCGGCCATTCGATGGCCAACGACTCCCGCTACTTCAAGGATCTCGAGGGTTGGCGGAACGACCACGTCGACTGGCTCCGCGGCGACGTCCGCAAGTACCGCAAGATCGTCGCCAAGGTGATCCGCAAGCACCGATGAGCACGCCCGGGAGGAAGCCGCTCCGGCGGGCGATCGGAGACGCGCTGCCGCTGACCGAGCCGCGGCGGAGCTTCGGGCTCGTCCTCGCCGCGATCGTCGTCGCGATGATCTTCCAGCTCGCCGCCAGCTCCGGCGACCTGACCCGGTTCATCACGATCGTCCTGCAGAGCACGGTGATCGTGCTCGCCCTCCGCGCCGCCGGCTTCCACCGCCACATCGTTCACGTCGCGATCGCGGTGCTCACCGGCGTTGCCCTCGTCGTCGGCGTCGCCCTGTTCGGGATCAGCGACCTCGCCCCGACGGCCCCGCGGATCCTCACCCTGCTCCTCGTCCTGCTGACGCCGGCCGCGATCGTCGTCGGCGTCATCCGCGAGCTTCGCGAGGACAAGCGGGTGACCGTACAGACGATCTACTGCGGACTGTCGATCTACCTGCTGATCGGGCTCGCGTTCGCGGTCCTGTTCGCGGCCGTCGAGGACGTCAGCAGCCAGACCTTCTTCGCTCACGGCCAGCCCGGCACCCCGAACGACTTCCTCTACTTCAGCCTCGCGACTTTGACGACGGTCGGCTACGGCGATCTGACCGCCGCCACCGACGTCGGCCGTGCCGTCGCGGTCACCGAGGCGCTGCTCGGCCAGTTCTACCTCGTCACCGTGCTGGCGGTGATCGTCACCAACGTGAGCCGCCGCCGCATCCGCGATTAGCGCGACGGCCACCGCCGCCCGGCATGGCATCTGCGAAGATCGATGCCGCGATGAGGGAGAGCGAAACCAGGTTCGCCACCTGCCCACTCTGCGAAGCGACGTGCGGCCTCGCGATCGAGATCTCCGGCGGTGAGGTCGTCAAGGTCCGCGGTGACGACGAGGACGTCTTCAGCAAGGGGTTCATCTGCCCGAAGGGGGCAAGCATCGGCGAGCTTCATGCCGACCCCGACCGGATCGCGACGCCGATGGTGCGCCGCGACGGCGAGCTGGTCCCGGCGAGCTGGGACGAGGCGTTCGCGGCGATCGAGGAGCGACTGGCGCCGGTCCGCGAGGACGGCGACCGCAACGCCACGGCGGTCTATCTCGGCAACCCGAACGCCCACACGCTCGACGGGCTGATCTACCTGCGGGCCCTGATCAAGGCCATGGGGACCCGGAACATCTTCAGCGCGACCAGCGTCGACCAGCTCCCGAAGCAGATCTCCTCGGCGTCGATGTTCGGGACCGGCCTCTCGCTCGCGATCCCCGACGTCGACCGGACCGACTACATGCTGATCCTGGGCGCGAACCCGCTTGCCTCGAACGGCTCGCTGATGACGGCTCCCGACATGCGCGGCCGGCTCCGCGGCATCCAGGAGCGGGGCGGCCGGATCGTCGTCGTCGACCCGCGCCGGACCCGGACCGCCGAGTCCGCCGACGAGCACCACCCGATCCGCCCCGGCCGCGACGCGCATTTCCTCGCCGCCCTCGTCCACACCATCGTCGCCGAGGACCTCGCGGACCCCGGCCCGCTGTCCGAGCACCTCGCCGGCCTCGACGAGATCGGCGAAGCGGTCGCCCGCTTCGACCCCGAATCCGCGGCCACGGCCTGTGGCATCGCCGCCGATGAGATCCGCCGGATCGCCCGCGACCTCGCTGCCGCCCCGACTGCTGCCGTCTACGCCCGCATCGGCACGACGACGCAGGAGTTCGGCACGCTCGCGAGCTGGCTGGTGGACGTCCTCAACGCCCTGACGGGCAACCTCGACCGCCCGGGCGGGGGGATGTTCCCGCTGGCTGCGGCGGCGCAGACCAACTCCAGCGGCAAGGGCGGAAGCGGGCGCGGCTTCGCGATGGGTCGCTGGAGCACCCGGGTCCGGGGGCTCCCCGAGTCGTTCGGCGAGCTTCCGGTCGCCTGCCTGGCCGAAGAGATCATCGAGCCCGGCGAGGGCCAGGTCCGGGCACTGGTTACCGTCGCCGGCAACCCGCTCGTCTCGACCCCGAATGCCGGCCGGCTGAGCGAGGCGTTCGACTCGCTCGATCTCCTCGTCTCGATCGACTGCTACCTGAACGAGACGAGCTCGCGGGCCGACGTCGTCCTCCCCGTCCACTCCCCGCTCGAGCGTCCGCACTACGACCTCGCCTTCTACCAGCTCTCGGTCCGCAACATCGCCAACTTCACGCCGCCGGTGCTGCCTCCGGATCCGGCCATCGAGCCGGAGTGGCGGACGATGCTCCGCCTTGCCGGCCTGTTCGCCGGCGCCGGGACCGACGTCGATGTCGACGGCTTCGACGACATGGTCGCCCTCGAGGTGGCCCGCCGCGAGACGGTGACCGCCGGCTCGCCGGCCGAAGGCATGGACCCTGCCGACGTCCTGGCTGAGCTCGGGGAACGGCGCGGGCCCGAGCGTGTCCTCGACTTGATGCTCCGCTGCGGCCCCTACGGCGCCGGGATCGACGGGCGAGCGGGCCGGGGCGAGGGAACGGCACTGACCCTCGGCGTCCTCGAGGGAAAGCCGCACGGCGTCGATCTCGGCCCGATGCGACCGCGGATCCCGGCGGTCCTGCGGACCGCGAGCGGCAAGGTCGAGCTCTGCCCGCCGGCGCTCGTCGCCGACCTCGACCGCCTCGCCGCGGCGATGGATCGCGATCGCGAAGGGATGGTCCTGATCGGTCGCCGCGACCTGCGCTCGAACAACTCGTGGATGCACAACCTGCCGCACCTCGTCCGCGGCAAGGATCGCTGCACGATGCACGTCAACCCCGACGACGCCGAACGGCTCGGCCTGACCGCAGGCGGCGCGGCGGCCGTCAGCTCGCGCGCGGGGAGCGTCGTCGTCCCGGTCGAGGTCACCGACGCGATCATGGCCGGCGTCGTCTCGATCCCCCACGGTTGGGGCCACGACGTCGCGGGGGCCCGGCTCTCCGTCGCGGCGGAGAACGCCGGCGTCAACTCGAACCTGCTCGCCGACGAGACGCTCGTCGACGCCCTCTCCGGCAACGCCGTCCTCAACGGCATCCCGGTCGCGGTCGCGCCGGCCGACTGAAGCCGGCCCGCGGGCTGCGGCTCAGCCCTCCAGGTGGAACCGGTAGGTCGAGCCGTCCGACTTGTAGATCCGCTTGCCGCGACGGGTCTTCCGGCTGCTGCGACCGTCGACGTTGGCGACCATCGCGGTGACCCGCGAGAAGCTGCCCGGGTTCGGCAGCGTCACCTTGCCCGAACCGCCCTTGCCGAGGTACTTCGTCGCCAGCGTGACCGTGCCGCTGGTCGAGCCGCCCTGGCGGCCGATCAGCGAGATCGAGCTGCGCGTGCCCTTGTCGGCCCTGACCTTCAGCGTCACTGACGGATCGGCGCTCGGGTCGACGTCGTAGAGCCGGTAGGCGGTGTTGTCGAGCTTCGTCCGCTTCGACTTGGCGCCGAGGCCGGCGGTGCGCTTCACGTTCGGGTAGACGTCGTTGTCGGGGAAGATCGGCAGCGACCGCCACTCGGCGGTGGCAGCAAAGAAGCCGCCGAGCTCACGCGCGAACCCGGGGCCGCCGGCCTTCTTGATCGCCTTGTCGTAGGAGGCGACGGCGAAGCTTCGCTGCTTCGGCGAGACCTGCCAGGTCCTGCGGACGACGTCCTTTCCGTAGATGCCGCTCAGCCAGTGGTTCCAGACGGCCTCGGCGTAGATCTTGATGCTGCTGCCGGTCATCGGCTTCTCCGGCTTGCCCGCCAACGCCGGCAGGTAGTTCAGGTAGTCGTTGATCTCCGGATAGACCTGCTCCTCCGCCCAGGTCGCCGTGTCCTCGAACAGCCAGAGGTCCTCGGCGACGTCGTAGTTGAACTGGAGGATGTGGTTGTACTCGTGGGCGACGGTCACCTGCATCGACTTGACCGGGCCGGTCGGAAAGTCGACGTAGTCGTTGTCGAGGACGAGGTAGGCGAAGCGCTTCCGGCCCTTCTGGCCGGGATCGGTCGAGGCGTAGCCGTAGAGGTTCGCGCCGAGGTTGGTGACGTAGACGTCGACCTGGCCCTCGCGGCCCTTGCCGTGGCGGGCGCCGCGCTTGCCGTCCGACTTCGGGTTCTTCCAGCCGAGGTTGGTGTTCTCGACCGTCCGGCTGTGGGTCATCGCCGGCAGGATCTGGTCGAACACGTTCTTGGCCGGCCGGTTGGCGGCCTTGTCGGTCCAGTGGACGCAGAAGTCGGCGTCGCAGGTCGGCGAATCGGCCGCCTCCTTGCCGAAGTAATCGCGGTCCCGCTTGTCGGTGGGTCGCGCCAGGAGGTCGCGCGCCGCAGCCCGGTCGGCACCCCGGAGCGCCGGCAGCGCGACCGCCAGGTCGCGCAGCGCGGCGGTTGCGTCGCGGCTGCCTGCGGCGGGGGCAGTCGAGAGCGTCTCGGGGGCGTTGAGGGCCCGCTCGGCCCGCTCGAGAGCGGTCTTCGCCGCCTGCGGCGTGACCCCCGGGACGGCGGCGCCGGCGGTCGTTGCTGCTGCCGTCAAGGCCGTCACGACGGCGAGCGAAACGAGCGATGAGGCGAGGACGAGACGGCGCAAGTTGCTTCCTTCCGGGGTTCTGGGCCGCAGCAAGGTAGCAGCGGCGTCGGGCCCATGAACACCGTGGACCGCGTCAGGTAGCGGTGGGCGGAGATAATCAACCGATGAGCGATCCCGGCACGGTCCTCCGCCTCGCCCTCGCACAGGTGAACCCGACGGTCGGCGACATCGACGGGAACGCCGCGCTGGCGGTCGATTGGATTGGCTGCGCCCGTGATGCCGAGGCGGATCTCGTCCTCTTTCCCGAGCTGATGCTGAGCGGCTATCCGCCCGAGGACCTGCTGCTGAAGCCGCATTTCCTCGCCGCCTGCGAGGAGGCGCTCGAGACGCTCGCCCAGCAGGTCGAGGGGATCGTCGCGATGGTCGGCTGCCCGGTCCGCGACGCGGCCGTCCACAACGGCCTCGCCGTGATCGCCGGCGGACGGATCGCGGCCCGCTACCGAAAGGCCCACCTGCCGAACTACGGGGTCTTCGACGAGCGCCGCTACTTCGACCCCGGCCCGGTCGGCGAGCTCGTCGCGCTCGACGGGGCGCTGATCGGGCTGACGATCTGCGAGGACATCTGGCTGCCGGGTCCGCCGAGCTCCGAGGAGGCCGCGGCCGGGGCGCGGCTGATCGTCAACGCCTCCGCGTCTCCCTACCACCGCTTCAAGGGCACCGAGCGGGAGCAGATGGTTGCCGAGCGCGCCCGCGAGTGTGGCTCCGTGATCGCCCTCTGCAACATGGTCGGCGGCCAGGACGAGCTCGTCTTCGACGGTCACAGCTTCGTCGTCGACGCCCACGGGCAGACGATCGCCCGGGCAGCCCAGTTCGCCGAGGAGCTGCTCGTCTGCGACATCGAGCTCCCCGTCGCCGGGCCTGCGGTCGAGGCCGCGGTGCCGCTGACGGCGTCGCTCGAAACCGCGGTTGGAGACCGCGAGCCGGTCGCGAGCCGGATCGTCCCGGTCAAGCCACCGATCGAGGAGGTCTACGCGGCGCTCGTCATCGGCCTCGGCGACTACGCCGTCAAGAACGGGTTCGACCATGCGGTCCTCGGCCTCTCCGGCGGCATCGACTCGGCGCTGGTCGCCCTGATCGCCGCCGACGCCCTCGGCGGCGAGCGGCTCACCTGCATCGTCATGCCCTCGCCGCATT
Organism: Solirubrobacterales bacterium; assembly: GCA_035558835.1. Lineage (GTDB taxonomy): Bacteria > Actinomycetota > Thermoleophilia > Solirubrobacterales > 70-9 > RHKX01. The sequence continues at coordinate 686 of DATMCB010000183.1, read as the reverse complement.
CGAGCGCGGAGACGCAGGCGGACGCGCGGACGATCGGCGCGAACCTCGGCGCCGACACGATCGAGTTGCCGATCGCCGAGGTGATGGCGGCCTACGACCGGCTGCTCGCCCCCCACTTCGCCGGCCGCGAGCCCGGCATCGCCGAGGAGAACCTGCAGGCACGGATCCGCGGCAACCTGGTCATGGCGATGTCGAACAAGTTCGGCTGGCTGCCGCTCAGCACCGGGAACAAGTCGGAGATGTCGGTCGGCTACGCGACCCTCTACGGGGACATGGCGGGTGGCTTCGCGGTCCTCAAGGACGTGCCGAAGCAGCTCGTCTACGAGCTCACCGCCGATCGCGCCGGCCGCTCCGACCACGAGCTGATCCCGCCCTCGGTGATCGAGCGTCCCCCCTCCGCAGAGCTCCGCCCCGATCAGAAGGACACCGACTCGCTGCCTCCTTACGAGGTGCTCGACCCCGCCCTCGCCCTCTACATCGAAGGCGACGGGAGCCGCGAGGACCTGATCGAGGCAGGGATGAGCCGCGCTGACGCCCTCCGAGTGGCCGATCTCGTCGATCGCGCCGAGTACAAGCGCCGCCAGGCGCCGCCGGGGGTGAAGATCACCACCAAGGCCTTCGGCCGCGACCGCCGCCTGCCGATCACGAACGGCTTCCGCGGGTAGCCGGGCCGATCAGCGGGCGTC
>DATMCB010000182.1:0-10264 GCA_035558835.1 Solirubrobacterales bacterium | reverse complement strand
CCTGCATGTGCGAGTACACCTCGCACGGCCACTGCGGCTGGGTCACCGACGACGGCACCGTCGACAACGACCTCTCGCTCGAGCTGCTCGCCAAGACGGCGCTCTCGCAGGCCGCCGCCGGCGCCGACGCGGTCGCCCCCTCCGACATGATGGATGGCCGGATCGCCGCGATCCGCTCGCAGCTCGACGACGAGGGATACAGCGAGACGCCGATCATCAGCTACTCCGCCAAGTACGCCTCCGCCTTCTACGGCCCGTTCCGCGACGCCGCCGACTCGACGCCGGCGATGGGCGACCGCCGCGGCTACCAGATGGACCCGGCGAACGTGCTCGAGGCGATCCGCGAGTCGCAGCTCGACCTCGACGAGGGCGCCGACATGCTGATGGTCAAGCCGGCCCTCCCCTACCTCGACGTGATCCACCGGGTCAAGCAGGCAACCGGGGCACCGCTGGCCGCCTACCATGTCTCCGGCGAGTACTCGATGCTGAAGGCCGCAGCAGAGGCGGGCTGGCTCGACGAGCGCGCCGCCGTCCTCGAGGCGCTGACGGCGCTGCGGCGGGCCGGCGCGGGCGCGATCATCACCTACTACGCGAAGGATGCAGCGGACTGGCTTTCATGACCGAGCTGACCGAGACCGAGACCGAGACCGACGCCAAGCCGCGCGGGCAGGGCGGCCCGAAGCTGCGCTCCCGCAAGCACGGCGCCGCGATCCCGCTCGACGACACCGACCGCCGGCTGATGAACCTGATGCAGTCGGAGTTCCCGCTCGATCCCGAGCCCTACGCGAAGCTCGCCGCCGCCGCGGATCTGCCGGTCGAGGAGTTCATGGAGCGCACCCGGCGCCTCCTCGACGGCCGGATCATCCGCGAGATCACGCCGATCTTCGACACCCGCGCACTCGGCTACTCGTCGATGCTCGTCGCCGCCAGGGTCGATCACGAGTACCCGCACCGGCCGGCGACGATCATCAACTCCCACCCCGGCGTCTCGCACAACTACCTGCGCGACCACGAGTTCAACCTCTGGTTCACGATCGCGACCCCGCCGGACTCGCGGCTCGGCCTCGAGGGCACCCTCGAGGTCCTCCAGCGGCTGACCGGCGCCGAGTCGATCCGCCAGCTGCCGACGCTGACGATGTTCAAGATCAACATGAACCTCGAGATGGAGGGCGACACCGACGCGCTCGCCGCCAAGGTCGAGGCGGTGCCGCCGCGCGAGCTCGAGCCGCAGCCCTACGACGACTTCGACATCGCCGTGATCCGCGCCCTGCAAGGCCCGATGGAGGTGACCGACCGACCCTACGACGCCGCCGCCGCCGCGGTCGGGGTCGATACCGCCGACCTCCTCACCCATCTCGAGGTTCTCGTCGAGCGGAAGATCCTCCGCCGCGTCGCCGCGATCCTCTTCCACCGCCGGGCCGGCTTCTCGGCGAACGGGATGGGCGTCTGGAAGGTCGCCCCCGAAGACGTCGCCGAGGTCGGCGGCCGGATGGCCGCGGTCCGCGGCATCTCGCACTGCTACGAGCGGCCGACCTACGAGGACTGGCCCTACTCGGTCTTCACGATGGCCCACGGCCGCTCGAAGGAGGAGTGCGATGCGGTCCTGCAGTCGATCGCCGACGAGCACGACCTCCACGGCGACGATCGCGCCGTCCTCTACAGCTCGACCGAGTTCAAGAAGATCCGCCTCCACTACTTCACGCCCGACTACGAGGCCTGGGAGCGCGAGCACGCGCCGGAGGCCTTCGCGGGGGAAGCGGGCAGCAGCCAGCGGACAGCAGACAGCACCCGTCCTTGAACACCGAGAGGTCCGCGCAGCTCTACGAGGAAGCGGTGAAGCTGATGCCGGGCGGGGTCAACTCCCCGGTCCGGGCGATGGGGTCGATCGGGCGCGATCCGATCTTCCTCGCCAGGGGCGAAGGCAACCGCGTCTGGGACGTCGACGGCAACGAGTACGTCGACTGGGTCGGCTCCTGGGGGCCGCTGATCCTCGGCCATTCAGACCCCGTCGTCGTCGCTGCGGTCACCGCCGCGGCTGAGCGCGGGACCTCCTACGGCGCCGCGACCCCCGGCGAGGTCGATCTCGCCGCCGAGATCGCCGACCGGATCGGGTCGGTCGAGATGGTCCGGCTCGTCAACTCCGGGACCGAGGCGACGATGAGCGCGATCCGGTTGGCCCGCGCCGCGACCGGCCGCGAGCGCGTGATCAAGTTCGCGGGCGCCTACCACGGCCACGTCGACGGCCTCCTCGCCGAGGCGGGCTCCGGCCTCGCGACCCAGGGCATCCCGGCCAGCCCCGGGATCCCGCGCGCCCAGGCCGAGGCGACCGCGGTCGTTCCCTGGAACGACCGGCTCGCGGTCGAGCAGGCGGTCGACATGTACGAGCCGGCGGCGATCATCTGCGAGCCGATCGCGGCGAACATGGGCGTGATCCCGCCCCGCGACGGCTTCCTCGAGCACCTCCGCGCGCTCGCCGACCGCTCCGGCGCCCTGCTGATCTGCGACGAGGTGATCAGCGGCTTCCGCGTCGCCCGCGGCGGCGCCCAGGAGCTGCTCGGCGTCGCCGCCGACCTGACCGTGATGGGCAAGGTGATCGGCGGCGGGCTGCCGGCCGCCGCCTACGGCGGGCCTCGCGAGCTGCTCGAGCGCGTCGCTCCGGCCGGCGACGTCTACCAGGCGGGGACGCTGTCGGGGAACCCGCTCGCGGTCAGCGCCGGCCTCGCGACCCTGAACCGCCTCGACGCCGGCGCCTACGAGCGCCTCGGCCGGGCGACCGACCGGCTAGCCGCCGGCCTCGCCCGCGCGGCCGAGTCGGCATCCGGCGAGCAGCCCCGGGTCAGCGTCGCCTCGGTCTGCGGGCTCGTCACGCCATTCTTCGCGGGCTCGCCCCCGCACGACTTCGAGGGCGCCCGCGCCTGCGACCTCGACGCCTACGGACGCTTCTGCCGGGCGATGCTCGAGCGCGGCTTCTACCCGCCGCCCTCGCAGTTCGAGGCGTGGTTCGTCTCGCTCGCCCACGACGACGAGTCGATCGACCGGACCTGCGAGGCTGCCGCCGACTGCTTCCGCGCGGCCCTCGACTGACCATGACCGAATCATCCCTGCGCCCCGAGGACGCCCTCGACGACCTCGCCTCCCAGCTTCGCGACGAGGGGCCGGTCGTCGCCGAGCACGTCGCCCAGCCGGACGCCGACCCCGCGATCGGCATGCTGGTCGCCGCCGGCCCGCGCTGCGCGAGCGACCCCGGCGGGTACGCGGCGGTGGTCGAGCTCGTCCGCGAGGGCTACCTCTGCCACTACCGCGAGCCGCGCCTGCTCGGCCGCCTCGATCCCGACCTGCGGCTGCTCGTCGGCGATCACCTCTACGCCCGCGGGATCGAACGGCTGGCCCGGCTCGGCGACCTGCTCGCCGTCGCCGAGCTCTCCGACCTGATCTCGCTCGCCGCCCAGCTGGACGCCGCGGACGCCGATCCCGACGCCGCCGAGGTCGCCTGGCTCGCCGCGGCGGTGGCGATCGCAGCCGGGCCCGGTGCCGATCACGAGGCCGCCAAGGCGACCCTCCGCGAGACCGGCGAGGCCGGCCCGCTCTGGAAGATGGCCCGCGAGCGCGCCGAGGAAGCCGGCCTGTCCGAGCACCTGTCTGTGGCCTCCGAAGCAGTAGGATTCGCGGCCCCGAACCGTGGCTGAATCAGGCGAAGAAAAGACCACCAGCCCGGCCGGCGAAGGCCGTGCCGATGAGCTCCCCCCGATGAAGCCCGTCGGCTACTTCGAGGGCGAGTCGATGACCCGCCGCAAGGTCTTCGCCGTCGCCGGCCAGGCGCTCGGCGGCCTCGCCGGCGCCGCGATCGTCCTGCCGGCGCTCGGCTTCGCGGTCGCGCCGATCTTCGACAAGCCCGAGGAGGACTGGCAGGCCGTCGGCCCCGAGGACGACTTCGTCCCCGAGACCTACGTCCCGCGCGTGATCACGATCGTCCAGGGGATCGGCGAGGCGGGCAAGTCGACCGTCTACGTCCGCCGCGGCAGCACCGACCTCGGCGAGGACCCGGACTCCTACGTCGCGATCTCGACCCGCTGCGCGCACCTCGGCTGCCCGGTCCGCTTCGTCCAGGCCGCCGGCAACTTCATCTGCCCCTGCCACGGCGGCGTCTACGGCTTCCAGGGCGAGGTCATCGGCGGCCCGCCGGTGCGCCCGCTCGATCGCTTCCAGACCCGGGTCACCGACCGCCTCGTCGAGATCGGCCCGCGCTACAGCGTCACCTCCCAGCTCGAGCCGGTCCGCGCCCGCGACCCGGGCGAGTACACAGGCGGCGTCTGGGAGTACCTCTACCCGCCCCGTCCCTCAACCGCCGCCCCACCGTCCTCGTAGGGACCGACGCGCATGCCTGACCTCCAAAAGCTCCTGCCGCCGCCGATGCGTCGCCCCCCGAAGCCGGGCCACGCCGACGGTAAGCCGTCCGAGTACGCGCCCGGCGAGGCGCCGGACGGCAAGCCGACCGGGCTGCGCGAGGGCCGGACCGACGACCCCGGCCGGCGCCTCTCGACGAAGGTCCAGGACGCGCCTGCCGATCTCGTCGGCTGGGTCGACGAGCGGATGGGAGCGACCAGCTTCCTGACCGCGATGCTGATGCGGAAGGTCCCGAAGGGGACCAACTGGTTCTACACGCTCGGCTCGGCGACGCTGTTCGCGTTCGTCGTCCAGGCGGTGACCGGCGTCTTCCTGGCGATGTACTACACGCCGTCCCCGGTCGAGGCCTACGCCTCGATCACCCACCTGACCAACGACGTCTTCCTCGGCGAGTTCGTCCGCGGCATGCACAAGTGGGGCGCCTCGGTGATGGTGATCCTCGTCTTCGTCCACATGGCGCGGACGTTCTTCTTCGGCGCCTACAAGTACCCGCGCGAGCTCAACTGGGTGATCGGCGTCGTCCTGCTGATCCTGACGATGGTGATGGGCTTCACCGGCTACCTGCTGCCGTTCGATCAGCGCTCCTACTGGGCGACGATCGTCGGCGTCAACATCAACGGCACCGGCCCGATCGTCGGCCCGTACCTCTCCGACTTCCTCCGCGCCGGGCCCGAGTTCGGGGCGACGACGCTGTCGCGCTTCTACGCGATCCACATGCTGCTGATCCCCGGCGCGATCATCGCGCTGATCGGCGCCCACCTCTACCTCGTCGTCAAGCTCGGCACGACGGCGCCACCGTGGATGCGCGCCGACCGCAAGCCGAAGGAGTCGCGCTCCGAGCCGGTCGACGCGATCGCCAACGGCGCCGGTGGCAACGGGAGCGCGCCGTGAACAACCGCGAGAAGGAGGAGTACCTCCGCGAGTACGAGGTGATGAAGAAGAAGGGCAAGCCCTTCTTCCCGTACGCGATCCTCAAGGACTCGACGATGGCGGTGATCGTCGTCGCCGTGATCGTCTTCATGTCGATCTACCTCGGCGCCGAGCAGGGCCCGAAGGCCGACCCGACCACGACCACCTACGTGCCGCGACCCGAGTGGTACTTCTTCTTCCTGTTCGAGCTGCTGCGCGTCATCAAGCCGCCGTGGCTGGTCCCGGTCGCGACGATCGGCGTCCCGACGATCGCGATGGTGCTGCTGCTGCTGCTGCCGTTCTACGACCGCAACCCGGAGCGCAACCCGCTGAAGCGCCCGATCGCGTCGATCGCCGGGATCATGACCATCATCGCGATGGCGTTCCTGACCTTCCTCGGCGCCAACGCCGGCTCGCCGACCGACATCGAGATGAAGGTCGCTCCCGAGTTCGAGCCCGGCAAGCTGGTCGCCGCCCAGTCCGGCTGTCTCGCCTGCCACCAGTTCGGCGACAACGGCAACAACGGCCCCGGCCCGAAGCTGACCGAGATCGGCGCCCGCCTGAACCCGGCGGCGATCGCGCGATCGCTCGAGATCGGGCCCGGGATCATGCCTTCCTACTCGGCGATGGCCGAGGACGAGCCCGCGAAGTTCCGCGACCTCGTGGCCTTCCTCGCCTCGCTGAACGGGGAGGAGAGCTCCGGGGAGCCCGACACCGGCGTTGCCGGCGATCCGGGGACGGGTGCGCCCGAGAGCAGCACCACCGGCGGCGGCGACTCGTCCGCCGCGGAACCGGCGGCCTCCGGCTCGAGCCCCTGACGACCGCCGAGAGCAAGCCCTCGCGGGACTCGGAGCAGTTCGCCTCCGAGGTCCGCGGCATGTTCGACCGGATCGCCGGCGTCTATGACGTGATGAACTCGGCGATGACCGCCGGGATGCACCACCGCTGGCGGGCCCGGGCCGCCGACCGCGCCGAGCTCGCCCCCGGCGACGCCGCCCTCGACGTCTGCTGCGGCACCGGCGATCTCGCCTTCGAGCTGGCTCGCCGCGTCGGTCCCGACGGCCGCGTCGTCGGCTCCGACTTCTCCGAGCGGATGCTCGACCTGGCCCGCGAGAAGCCGGTTCCGGAGGCGGCGGCGAAGCCGATCTTCGAGTGGGCCGACGCGCTCGACCTCCCCTACGACGACGGCGGCTTCGACGCGGTCACCGTCGGCTTCGGCGTCCGCAACCTCTCCGACCTCGACCGCGGGATCGCCGAGATGGCCCGCGTGCTGAAGCCCGGCGGCCGGCTCGTCATCCTCGAGATCACCCAGCCGACCCGGCCGCCGCTCTCGACCTTCTTCTCGGTCTGGTTCGACCGGATCGTGCCGCTGATCGGCCGGTTCGCCGGCGACAGCGCCGCCTACAGCTACCTGCCCGAGTCGGTCAAGCGCTTCCCGCCGCCGGCCGGGCTCGCGGCGATCATGGACGGGGCGGGGCTCGAGCGGATCCGCTGGACGATCCTCGCCGGCGGGATCATCGCGATCCACTCCGGCCGCCGCCCGGGGTGATCCGGTGAGCCGCTCTTCCTCGCCGGAGCCGGTCACGGCCGTCACCGACCTCGCCGCCGCCTGGTTGCCGGCACGGATGACCGAGGTCGAGCGCCGGCTCGGCGAGACCGTCGCGGGCTGGGGCGAGGAGCTCGGTCGCGACGCGGGGGAGACCCTGACCGCGGGCGGCAAGCGGATGCGGCCGCTGCTCGTCCTCCTCTGCGCCGGCCGCGGCGCCGGCCAGGAGGCGATCCGGGCGGCGACCGCGATCGAGCTCGTCCACATGGCGACCCTCGTCCACGACGACGTCCTCGACGACGCGCCGCTCCGCCGCGGCCTGCCGACCGTGTTCGCGAGCTCCGGCCGCCGTCGGGCGGTCGCTGCCGGCGATCTGCTCTTCTCGCGGGCGTTCGCGATCCTCGCCACCGACGGCGACGGGCCGGAGCCGAGCGACCCCGCGACCGGCCGCCAGGTCGAGTTGCTCGCCCATGCGTCGGTCGCGCTCGCTCGCGGCGAGCTCGCCCAGCGCCGCGACGCCTACGACACCTCGGTCTCGATCGAGCGCTACCAGCTCCGCTGCGAGCTCAAGACCGCGGCGCTGTTCCAGTGCGCCTGCGTGATCGGCGCATCGCGGGCCCCCGCCGAGGAGGCGGCACTGCTCGACTTCGGCCGCGCGATCGGGCTTGCCTTCCAGCTCCTCGACGACGTCCTCGACGTCCTCGGCCCCCCGGAGCGGACCGGCAAGGCGCGCGGGACCGATCTGCTCGACGGCACGGTGACGCTGCCGTTCATCCTCGCCCGCGAGCGCGACCCCGGCCTCCGCGAGATCGACCTCCGCTCGCTCGAGCCGGACGCCGCCGAGGCGGTCTGCGACCGGATCGCCGCGACCGGCTCACCGGAGGAGGTCCGGGCCGAGGCCCGCGAGCGGGTCGCGAGTGCGAAGCGGGCGCTGCGCGAATCGGGGGTCGGCGGCGAGGAGCTGCAGATGCTCGAGCTCGTCGCCGACGGCGTCGTCGAGCGCTACAGCTAGACAACCCCCGCGACTCACGGCCCTCCGGGCCGTTCGGCTGCGGGTAGGTCGGCTCAGAAGTCCTCGGGCAGGACGAGGTCGGCGGCGAGGAGCGTGCTGAAGCGCTTCAGCTCCGCCTCCATGTTCGTCCGCTCGAGGCGCCGCAGGTCGGCGTAGAGGGAGTCGGTGCCGGCGTCGAGGATCTGGTCGAAGCGATCGACGACCGCCTGCTCGTAGAGGCCGACCGAGCGGTGCTCGCACTCGGGGCAGCGCAGCTCGACCCGCCAGTGGACCGCGTCGACCGCGGCCCAATCGACCGGATGGACGAGGCCGCAGCCGCATTCGGGGCAGACGTGCAGGTCCTCGACCAGGCACGGCGGGGGCTGTCGGTGGGGTCGCTCCATCGATCCGGCACCCCATCGGCAGCGCGATTGCCCGCACGCACGGCGATCTCGGCGCCCTGGACGTTCGTCCACCCGCCTTGCAGGCGCCCCTTGCATAGACTCCCGCCGCGATGGTGCTCAGCGACCGCACGATCCGGGCCGAGATCGACGCCGGACGGATCGCCTTCGACCCCTACGACCCGAGCCTGATCCAGCCGTCGAGCGTCGATGTCCGGGTCGATCGCAGCTTCCGCGTCTTCCACAACGCCCGCCATCCCTTCATCGACGTCCGCAAGGCCCAGGAGGACCTGACCGAGCTCGTCACCGTGCCCGGCGACGAGCCCTTCATCCTCCACCCCGGCGAGTTCGTGCTCGGCCAGACCCTCGAGCGGGTCCGCCTGCCCGACGACATCGTCGCCCGGCTCGAAGGCAAGAGCTCGCTCGGCCGCCTCGGCCTGCTGATCCACTCGACCGCCGGCTTCGTCGACGCCGGCTTCGAGGGCAACCTCACCCTCGAGCTCTCGAACGTCGCCAACCTCCCGATCACGATCTACCACGGCATGCCGATCGGCCAGATCTCCTTCATGCGCATGGACGGCCCCGTCGAGCACGCCTACGGCTCCGACGAGACCGGCTCGAAGTACCAGGGCCAGGAGGAGCCGACCGCGAGCCGCTACTACCTCAATTTCGAGAAGTAGCGCTGCGCCACCCACTTCTGAGCCGGTGGCGGAGATCTTGTCCGCATAGCGGAATGGATGTCCGCCACCTCGCCGCCGGTCTCTTCTCAGCCTCGACCCCCACCGGCTCCAGGGTGGCGGACATCTCCCCGTCATGGAGGTGGAAACGTCGCCACGTCGGCCGGCCACGCCCCGGATAACCTCCCGCCATGCCCGAGCCGGCCGGCGGCGACAACATCGTCAAGCTGAACACGGCGCGGCGGCGGCAGGGGACTCTGGCGCGGATCCATGCCTACGGGGCGATCCTCGACGCGATCGTGCGGTCGGAGTTCGAGCCGGGGCGGCAGCTCTCCGAGAACGAGCTCGCGGCCTGGCTCGGGGTCAGCCGGACACCGGTCCGCGAGGCGCTCGCGCGGCTCCGCGAGGAGGGGCTGGTAGAGATCGTCGCCCAGCTCGGGACGTTCGTCGCGCCGATCAGCCCGCGGGCGGTGACCGACGCGCAGTTCGTCCGCGAGGCGCTCGAGTGCGCGGCGGTGCGGAAGGCGGCGGAGCTGGCGACGACCGACGACATCGCCGAGCTCGAAGGGATCCTCCGCAACCAGCACCGGGCGGTTCGGGCCAACGATCACGACGCCTTCTACGTCCTCGACGACGACTTCCACCACGCGCTCTGCGACATCAGCGGCCACACCGCGGTCTGGACGCTCGGACAGCGGATCAAGCCGCATCTGAACCGGGTCCGGCGGCTCAGCTTGCCGGCGCCGAGCTACCTCGAGGAGATGGTCGCCGAGCACGAGCAGGTCCTCGGCGCGGTCGATCGCCACGAGGCCGACAGCGCCGAGGCGGCGATGCGCCATCACCTGCGGATGGTGCTCCGCGAGATCCCGCGGCTGCGCGAGCAGCACCCCGAGTACTTCGACGAATGACCCGACTCGGGCGGCCGCGAAAAGACGGCACATGATCGTCCCGATTTCGGCTACAGTCGTGAGAGGGAATTGAGGGAGAGCGCAACTTCGGCGCCAACCTTCTGTTGAAGTCCCCGGCGGCCGGGTAGGGCCGCCGGCCACAGCCACACAGGAGAGCCATGAATCGTCGTCTGATCGTCCGCATCGCCACCGCATTCCTCGCCGTCGTGATGCTCGCCGTCCCCGCGTCCGCAATCGCCGGCAAGGGCGGCAAGAACAAGAACAAGGCGCTCGTGGTCTGTAAGCACGGCTGCAAGTACCGGACGATCCAGAAGGCCGTCAACAAGGCCGGCAAGACCGACAAGAAGAACGACGTGATCAAGGTCAAGCCGGGCAAGTACGTCGAGGGCGTCCAGGCCCTCGGCAAGAAGTTCAACGGGCTGACGATC
>DATMCB010000181.1:0-4796 GCA_035558835.1 Solirubrobacterales bacterium | reverse complement strand
GGCGCCGTCGACCGTGCCGGCCGCGACGTCCTTGGAGAGCGGCGGGCGGTCGTAGGGCGCCTCAGGCTCGGCGCAGACGATCCGGACCGGCGCCTCGTAGCCGCGCTTGCGGAGCGTCTCCGCACAGCGCTGGGCGGCGAGCCCGCCGCCGACGATGACGACGCCGCCAGCCGACCCACGCGGGCCGCTCACGACGCCGTCTCCGTCTGCGGACGCGGCGGCAGCCGCCGCTGCGCCGGCGCCGGGGGAACCGCCGGCCGCGGCCGCGCCGCAGCGCGGCGCTTGCGCCGCCACGGCTCGGTCATCCGGATCGCGAGGAGGACGGCGATCACGGGTGCCGTCAAGTAGAGCCACCAGCGCAGCCACGGCGTCGAGGCGTCGGTGCCGGCGCCGAGCGTGTGCAGCACCGACAGCACGTAGACCACGATCGTCGCCCGGTGCGCCTTCCGCCAGAGCCGCGGCCCGATGCTCCTACGGGCGTAGAAGCTGAGTCCAAGCGCCGCCGCGAGGTAGCCGGCGCCGATCCCGAGGCCGACCCAGAGCGGCCGGTAGTCGATCGATCCGGGGATCAGGATCCCCTTCAGGCCGGGATGCAGGAAGGCGTCGCCGAGCAGCGTGATCCCGTGGACCGCGATCGCCAAGAGGCCGCCGAGCGCGAGCTGCTCGTGGAGGGCGACCAGGGTCCGGGCCCGTCCGGGCTTCCGCATCAGCTTCCCGGACATCAGCAGCCCGAGCGCGACCGAGGCGGTGATCAGCCCGAGCGCAACGAGCCCGGATGCGCGGCTCGCGAGCCACCAGATGTGCTCGTGGACTGCCGGGGTCATGCCGCCGCTCCGTTCATGAGGGCCGCGGGGATCCGGACGGTGAGACGCGACGAGAGCTCGATCGGCCCGACCGGCTCGGCCCCGCCGTCCTCGTGGAAGAGGACGCCGCCGTGCTCGGCGACGAGCTCGCGAGCCCCGTCGGGGCCGGACAGGAACGCGGCCTTGGCGAGCGTCTCCGCCTCGACCCCGGTCGGCGCCAGCGCGGTCACGCCGACGAGGCCGGTCCAGGCCGGCTCGCCGGTCCGCGGGTCGATCAGGTGATGGGCGTAGCGGCCGTCGGCGCGGCGCCAGACGCGGACGTTGATCCCCGAGGTCGCCACGGCGCCGCGCTCCATGTAAAGGCGGCGGTCCTGCTCGCCGGTCAGCGGATGCTCGACGAGGACCTCCTGGAGCTCGGGCTCGGCGCCGCCGACCCGCAGGTCGCCGCCGCAGCCGATCACGAACCGCCGCTGGCCGGCGAGGCGTTCGGCGATCAGGTCGGCGGCGAGGCCCTTGCCGATCCCGCCGCTGTCGAAGCGGACGCCGATCGGACGGCGGATCACGCCGGCCTCCTCGTCGACCTCGATCATCGCCCACTGCCGCGCCGGGCTCGGCCGCGCCGGGCGCCGCTCCGGCGCCATCAGCAGCGCCGTTCGCAGGTCGGCCGGCTCGGTCCCCTCGCGGGACTCCGCGTATCCGGCTCCCTCGATCTCGCCGACCAGGGTCGGATCGACGAGGCCGCCGGTCCGCGCTGCCGCATCGATCCCGGCCGCGACCGCGTCGCGGAGCAGCGCCGTCGCGGGAACGACGTCGCCGACGTAGGAGTTGAGGGCGCAGAGCTCGCTGTCGGTGCGGAAGCGCGAGAGGCACTGCTCGAACTCCTCGATGAACGCCTTCGCCTCGGCGACCGCGTCGATCGGATCGACGCCGGCCGGGCCGGCGGGGCCGACGATCATCCGGATCTCCGAGCCCATCGCGCGAAATGTCACGTCGGCGCTGCTCATGAGGTCGAGGTCACAGGAGCGGGGGCGGGCGCCGGGGCCGGAGCCGCGGCCGGCGCCGAGGTCACGACCGGGGCGGTCGGTGCCGAGGCGCCGCTCGCCGGGCTCGACACCGGGACCGGCGTGCCACTCGACGAGGAGCGCGGCGGCAGGTGGACGACCTTGGTCTTGACGACGCGGCGGTTGACCACCGGCCGGGCGACCTTCGCCGCCTTCGGGTCGTTGACGGCCAGTGCCGTCTTGCCGAGCGCCGGGTCGTTGCCGCTGTTGAGCTGGAACGCCAGGAACTCGAAGAGGACGGCGAAGGTCGCGAGGCCGAGCAGGACGGTCGGCAGGATGCCGGGCTTCTTCTTAGTCATCGCCGCTCTCGTTCTCGTGCTCGCTGCCGCCGTCGTCGCTCTCGTAGGAGCTGCCCGAACCGGAGCCGCCGCCGCTCGACCCCGTCGTCGGAGGCGTGGAGCCGCCGCCGCCCGAGCTCGCGCTGCCGCCGCTCGTGCCGGTGCTCGGCGCCGAGTAGCTCGAGTCGCTGATCGGCGTCGCTGCGGGCGCCGGCGTGTAGGTCGGGGCGGTGCCGGCGGCGGGGGCGGTCGATCCCGCCGAGCCCGAGCCGGCGGCGGAGCCGGAGCCCGCCGCGACGTCCTCCGAGGAGCCCTTCGGCCGGACGTGGATCGTCCGGTGGACGACCTGGGTGTGGACCTTCGGCTTCGGCTTGTCGGCCGTGGTCTGGCCGGAGGCCGAGGGGGGCGGGCCGTCGTTCGAGCCGAGGGCGTAGCCCGCCAGCCCGCCGAGGCCGAGGACGGTTGCGCCGGCGGCGATCTTCATTCTCACGTTGCTGGCCACGATCGATGTCTCCTTCGGTGGCTTGGATGCGATCGCGGCCACTCTCGCGGGCGGCCGGGAAACCGCCGGAAAGGTCCGGGTAAAGACTTGGACAAGCTTCTCCGGCGGCTCTGGATGCCACCGGGAGCCGGGACTACAGTGGCCCGGAATGGCGGCTCCGGCCACACCCGCGAACGGCGCAGTGATCCTCTTCGTCGAGGACGAGGAGGCGATCTCCTCGCCGTTCGCACGCGTCCTCGAGCGCGAGGGCTTCGAGCCGGTCGTGGCCGCCACCGCGGCCGAGGCGATGGAGCTGGCCGAGAGCGTCGGTCCCGACCTGGTTCTCCTCGACCTGACCCTCCCCGACGGCGACGGGCGCGACGTCTGCCGGGCGCTCCGCCGCGACTCCGACGTGCCGATCGTGATGCTGACCGCACGCGGGTCGGAGCTCGACCGCGTCGTCGGGCTCGAGATGGGCGCCGACGACTACGTCGTCAAGCCATTCAGCGGCGCCGAGGTCGTCTCACGGATCCGGGCGGTACTGCGGCGCAGCGGCGGCGGCGCGACAGGCGGCCGCTTCGAGCCGGCGTTCGCGGTCGGCGACCTCGAGATCGACGTCGCAGCCCGGACCGCGACCCTCGCCGGCGAGCCGCTCGAGCTGACCCGCAAGGAGTTCGACCTGCTCGCCGAGCTCGCCCGCAACGCCGGCCGGGTGGTCACCCGCGAGGACCTGATGTCGCGGGTCTGGGACGTCAACTGGTTCGGCTCGACGAAGACTCTCGACGTCCACATCGGCGCCCTGCGCCGCAAGCTCGGTGACGATCCGGCCGCGCCGCGCCACATCGAGACCGTTCGCGGCGTCGGCTTCCGCTTCGCCGAGGGCTGAGCGGTGACGACCCGCCGCACCCTGCTGCTCGCCGTGGCCTACGTGCTGCTGCTCGCGGTCGTCGCCTTCGGCGTGCCGCTGGCGATCAGCCTCCGCGACCGCGTCGACGCCGAGGTCCGCGGCCAGGCCCGCAGCCAGGCCGACCTGCTCGCCGCGAGCGCGCCGGAGCTGCTCGGCGCCGCCAACCGGCGGACGCTCGACCGGCTCGTCGCGACCTCGGCCGGGTCGGTCCGCGGCCGGGTCGTCGTCACCGACCGGAGCGGGAAGCTGATCGCCGACAGCGCCGGCGACGGCGAGCTCGGCGCCGACTTCGCCGGCCGGCCCGAGATCACATCGGCGCTCGCCGGCAACAGCTACCAGGAGACCCGCCACAGCGACACGCTCTCGACCGACATCCTCGCGACGGCCGTGCCGATCCTCCACCGCGGCCGGGTCGTCGGAGCGGTCCGGGTGACCCAGAGCGTCGAGGCGGTCAACGACGCCGTCCGCCGCTCGGTGATCGGGATCGTCCTGCTCGCGCTGGCGGTCCTCGCCCTCGGGATCGTCGCCGGGGCGCTGATCGCGCGCCGGATCGCGCGGCCGATCGGCCGGCTCGCCACCGCGGCGGACGACGTCGCGGCGGGCGATCTCGATGCGCGTGCTCCGGTCGAGGGGACGAGCGAGCAGCGCTCGCTGGCGCAGAGCTTCAACGAGATGACCGGCCGGGTCGGGCGGATGCTCGACAGCCAGCGTGAGTTCGTCGCCGACGCATCCCACGAGCTGCGGACGCCGCTGACCGGCCTGCGGCTGCAGCTCGAGGAGATCGAGCACCTCGCCCGCTCCGACGAGGAGCGAGCGGCTGCCGCGGTGGCCCTGCACGAGGTCGATCGGCTCGCGGCGATCGTCGCCGAGCTGCTGGTGCTCAGCCGCGCCGGCGAGCACGAGCTGCCGGCCGAGCGGATCGACCTCGGCGACGCGGCCGATCGCGCCGCCGGGCGCTGGCAGCGGGCCGCCGATGCGAAACGGATTCGCCTCCTTCGCCGCAGCGGCGCCGGATCGACGGTGAGCGCCGCCGCCGCCGACCTCGACCGGGCGCTCGACTCGCTGATCGAGAACGCGATCGTCTACTCCCCCGCCGGAACCGAGGTCGAGGTGATCGACGGCGCCGGGGCGATCGCGGTGCGCGACCGCGGCCCCGGGCTCGCCCCGGGCGAGGAGGAGGCGGTCCTCGAGCGCTTCTACCGCGGTCGCGCCGGGCGGCAGGGCGCCGAGGGCACCGGGCTCGGGCTGCCGATCGCCGCCGAGCTC
>DATMCB010000180.1:0-5878 GCA_035558835.1 Solirubrobacterales bacterium | reverse complement strand
TCCGCTTTCCCGGAGAGCCGATCTAGAGGCGCCGACGGTCAAGGACGCCGGACGGCCCCGTGAGGCCGCCCGGCGTCCGGCAGCTCAGCAGACGTAGACGACCATGTACTCGTCGACGGTGTCGCCCTCGGCGGTGAAGTCGAGGCCGGTGATCGTGCCCCCGACGTCCGACATGTAGTCGCCGTACTGCGTCACCGGCGTGATCTTCTCGCAGCGGTAGTAGTCCCTCGCCAGGCTGTTGTAGGCCTTGACGAGCTTGTTGTGCGACTTGATCAGGGCGCCCAGCGTCCGCTTCACGCAGGACAGCTTGCAGCCCTTGCGTGGCACCATCGCGCTCGGCTTCGGGTATGCGCCGATGCCGGGCTTCTCCGTCAGCGCCGGGCCTCCGGAAGAGGCCGAGCGATCGAGCGACACCCCATCGGTGCTCGCGTTCGCTGTGGCGATCGGAATGCAGGCGCCGATCATCATTGCGGCGACCACGGCCGCTCGGCGAGACTTGCTACGCACTTGTTCCCCCCTTGTTCGGGTACGGGACAACGACTTGTCGGCCCTATCCAACCATCCGTCGCTCTCTGCCCCGATTACCTGACGACGGATAGATTCGACGGATAGATTGTTCGCATGGCCGAGCCCGCAGCGAAGACCGTCCTGATGACCGGGGGGAGCGGTTACCTCGGTGGCTGGTGCATCGCGACGCTGCTCGACCGCGGCTACACCGTGCGGACGACGATCCGCGATCGCGCCCGCGAGGATCACGTCCGTCGGCAGGTCGAGGCCGCCGGCGTCGATGCCGGCGAGCGGCTGGCGGTGGTCGAGGCCGACCTCGGCGCCGATGCCGGGTGGGTCGAGGCGGTGGCCGGCTGCGACTACGTCCTTCACACGGCCTCGCCGTTCCCGCCCGCGCAGCCGAAGGACCCGGATGAGCTGATCGTCCCGGCCCGCGACGGCGCGCTGCGCGTGATCCGGGCGGCGCTCGACGCCGGCGTCGAGCGGATCGTGATGACTTCCTCGGTCGCGGCCGTTCGCGGCGGCGGCCCGCCGGTCGCAGGTGACACCTACACCGACCGCGACTGGACCGACGGCGGCGACGCGAGCCTGACGCCGTACACCCGCTCGAAGGCGATCGCCGAGCAGGCGGCCTGGAAGCTCGTCGAAGATGCCGGCGCGCGGGAGCGGCTGGCCACCGTCAACCCGGGCGCGATCATCGGCCCGGCGCTGAGCGACGACGTCTCCTTCTCCCTGCAGCTCATCGAGCGGCTCCTGAAGGGGATGCCGGCGGTGCCGAGGCTCGGGTTCAGCTTCGTTGACGTGCGCGACGTCGCCGACCTCCACGTCCGCGCGATGGAGCGGCCCGAGGCGGGCGGCGGTCGCTACATCGCGACCGACAGGTTCATGTGGGTCGCCGACGTCGGCCGGGTCCTCAAGGACCGGCTCGGCGAGCGCGCCCGCAAGGTGCCGACCCGGATCGCGCCGAACCTGATGGTGCGGGTGATGGCGATCTTCGATCCCGGCGTCCGCACGATCCTCAGCGACCTCGGCCACCACCCGGAGTATTCGAGCGCCCGCGCCCGCGAGGAGCTCGGCTGGACGCCGCGGCCGCTGGAGGACTCGATCGCCGAGACCGGCGAGAGCCTGATCGAG
This sequence comes from Solirubrobacterales bacterium, assembly GCA_035558835.1. Lineage (GTDB taxonomy): Bacteria > Actinomycetota > Thermoleophilia > Solirubrobacterales > 70-9 > RHKX01. The sequence goes on along the minus strand of DATMCB010000180.1, from coordinate 4,237 downwards.
CACGGCATCGTCAAAGTCTGAGGCCTGGTCGCCGGCCTCGCGACAGCGGGCACGAAACGACATCCGGCTGGCGGATGTCGTTTCGCTCTCTCCTCCTCCCCTCCCCGAGAGCGGGGGCGCCCGAAGCTCGATTTGTGCGCCGAGACCGTGGGCGACCTCGTCCGGGATCAGAACCGTAGCTGATCTCGGCGGGTCTCGTGCCGATCGATACAGATTCGGTTTCTGACCTTCGGTTGGCTCAGATCGCGCCGAGGACCTCGCCGGCGGCGCGCAGCCCGGAGTCGATCGCGCCGTCCATGTAGCCGGCCCACTCCTCGGCGGTCTCGGTGCCCGCCCAGTGGATCGGGCCGACCGGCTCGCGGATCGCGTTCCGGTAGCCGACGAGGACGCCGGGCGGCGTGAAGCCGACGTAGCAGCCGCGGCTCCACGGGTCCTTCGCCCATGACTTGTCGACGTACTCGCGGACCTGCGACTTCGCCTCGGGGCCGAAGTAGCGAGCGAAGCAGTCGAGCACCGCGGCGCGGCGATCGTCGGCGGAGGCGTTGGCCATGTCGCGGGCGGCCTGGCCCTCGATGAAGCCGAGCAGCACGCCCGGCTTGCCGTCGGGCGGGGAGTTGTCGAAGGTGAGCTGGACCGGGCCGGTGTTCGACGTCGCCATCCCGTTCAGGCCCTGGTCGCGCCAGAACGGCCGGTCGTAGATCGCCATGCACTTCATCACCGTGCCCATCGGCACCCGCTGGTCGAACTGGGCCCGGTTGGGCGGCAGCGGCGGCTGGAACCGGATCGCGCCGACCAGCGCCGGCGGCACGGTGACGATCACCCGCTTGGCGGACCAGGTGTCGCTGCGCGTCCTGACCATGACCCCGGACTCCTTGCGGCGAATCGTCCGTACTGGCTGGCCGAGCTCGACGGCCCGGCCGAGCTGCTTGGCGAGCCGCAGGGCGATCCGCTGCGAGCCGCCGACGACCCGCTTCTCCTGGGCGCCACCGGCCGTGTCGATCAGCAGGTTGAAGTCGCCCGCGGCGGTCGCGACGTAGAAGAGGACGAAGAGCAGCGAGAGGTCGCGGGGCTCGGCCGAGAAGATCGACGCGATCGCGAGCTCGACGAGCTCGCGGGCCTCGGTCGTCAGCGCCAGGTCGTTCAGGTAGGTCTCGAACGTCTGCCCGTCCCACTCGTCGGCCTGAGGCGCCTTCCAGGGTGCGTCGGGTGGAACCGTGGCCGCCTTCGCGTTCAGGTCGTTGATCGTCGTCAGCACCTCGACGAGCGCGGCGCCGGCGGCGGGCGGGATCGGCCCCTCGTAGAGCTTCCGGGTGCCGTCTCGCCAGTAGACGCTCTTGCCGTCGATGTAGGTGTCGAACGTCTTCAGGCCGAGCTCGTCGATCAGCGCCAGCACCCGGTCCTGGGTCGGGCCGACCCACTGGCCGCCGATTTCGACGATCTCGCCGTGGCCGATGTCGCGGTTCAGGGTCCGGCCGCCGACCCTGTCTCGGGCCTCGAGCACCACGACAGAGTGCCCGGCGCGGGCGACCTCGCGGGCGGCGCTGAGCCCGGCGAGGCCGGCGCCGACGACGATCACGTCGCGCTTGCGCTTGCGACGGCGCTCCGCCCCACTGGCCCCGGCGACCCGGCCTGCGGCGATCCCGGCGGCCCCGGCGAGGGCGCCACCGATCGCACTTCGGCGGCTGATCCCGCGCTGCTCGCCGCTCATCGCTAGAGGGCCCCGCCCGCGGCGGCCGGCGCCGTCGGATCAGCACCCTCCTCGCCGAGCGACTCGCGCGCGAGGTACTCCTCGGCGAGCAGCGGGTTGTCGTCGGCGCGCTCGACGACCTTGAGCAGGTCCGACATCGTCGCGACCTCCTCGACCTGCTCCTTGATGAACCACTGCATGAACTGCTCGCCCTGGTAGTCGCCCTCGTCCCGCGCCTTGGCGGCGAGCGCGCTGATCTGCTCGGTGACGCGCTTCTCCTGCGCGAGCGCCAGCTCGATCGGGGCGACGATGCCGGCGAACTCGACCCGCGGAGCCTCGATCCCGGGCGTGGCCACCTCGAGGTCGGCGTCGAGCAGGTACTGGGTGATCATCATCGCGTGGTTGCGCTCCTCGACAGCCTGGCGGTAGAAGAACGCGGCGAGCCGCGGCAGCGTTTCGGCGTCGTAGTGCACTGCGATCGCGATGTACTGCTGCTGGGCGGCGAACTCGTTCGCGACCTGTTCGTTCAGCGCATCCCCGAAGCTCGATTGGCTCATCGTCCCTCCGTCTCGTTTCCGTCGGTCGGATCGACCGTAACCCAAACCTGGAGTTCGGTTCGCCGAATGCCAGGTGGGCTCAGCCCCAGCGGAAGCCGGTCGGCGCCGGCATCGGATCCATCGGCGCGGTCGGCAGGCCCGACGGGACCGCCGGATCGTTGTAGCCGGAGGGCGCGGTGTCGTTGGGGGTGTCGGGATGAAAGAGCGAGGCGAGGTACTGGATCTGGCCGCGGCCGAGCTCGACCTCGCCCTGCCCGCCGCCGTAGATCGCGATCCCGTTTGCGGCGCAGTGCTCGTAGACGGCGAACAGCTCGCGCAGCGACCCGAACCGCGACGGCTTCGAGTTGATCGCCTTCGGCTGCCATTCGAGCGCCTCGATGTCGGCGAGCGAATGCAGCGGTGCGTCCCAGGTGACCCGGTCGGCGAGCGGCTCGAGCAGCGCCCGGGTCTCGCCGTTGACGTCGGGGTCCTCGAGGTAGGCCTCGGGGAAGGCCTCGGCTACCTGGCGGTAGAGCTCCGGGTCGGTCTCGACGTCGACCGGGGTACCGCGGTAGTGACCCTTGAGGTCGAGGACGCGGACGGTTGCGAGCTCGCCGATCGCGGCGATCAGCTCCGGGGTCCAGTCGTTCTCGGGGTCGAGCTTGAAGGCGAGGCCCGGGTACTTGGCGAGGCGCTTGCTGATCGCCTCGGTCGAGGAGCCGGCCTCGCCGTCGAAGGTCGTCAGCCGGGTCGAGCAGACGAACTCGAGCGGCTGCGGCTCGCGGCCGATCGCCTCGTGGAACGGGATCCCGGCCTGACGGAGCGCGAGGTCGAGCGCGGCGCTCTCGAAAGCCCAGCGCCGGTAGTGGCGCGAAGCCTCCATCGCCGGCGCGGCGGTCGGAAACAGGTCCAGCTCGCCGACCTGCTCGCAGAGCTCGCCGAGGGTGCTGACCGCCGCGAAGTCGTGGACCGGGCCGGCGTCGCGGTGGGCGATGTGGTCGAGGACGTCGTAGACCACGTCCTCGCCGATCCCCTCCTCGCCCTCGCCGCGGAGCCGGATCAGCGTCGATGGCCGGGTGAAGCCCCCGTAATCGCGGTCGTGGCCGGTCAGCTCGTAGCCCTCGATCCGCAGGGGCAGCGACTCGATTCGCTCCCACAACTCGCTCATCCGTGCTCCTCTCTATCGGTCGGGCCCGGCGGGTCACCCTTGCTCGGCCGGTGGCCGCCGGCATAGGCGAGGACCCAGAGAACCGCCCCGAGGACGAGCAACAGCCCCGCCCGCAGGAAGATCTCGCCCTCGTTGTCAACGATCAGCACCACGCAGACTATGGCGCCGAGGATCGGGGCGATCGTCGGCGCCCGGAAGTGGGGGTGGCTGACCTCGTCGCGGCGAAGGACGAGCACCGCGACGTTGACGATCGCGAACGCGCAGAGGAGCAGCAGCACGGTCGTGTCAGCGAGGCTGGCGAGATCGCCGGTAGAGACGAGGATCAGGCCGAGCACGGTCGTGAAGACGATCGCGGTGATCGGCGTCCGCCGACCCGAGAGGACACGGCCGAAGAAGCCCGGAACGATCCCTTCCTCGGCCATCCCGTAGACCAGCCGCGAGGCCATGATCATGTTGATCAGCGCACCGTTGGCGAGCGCGAACAGGGTGATCGCCGCGAATGCCTTCGGGTCGAGCCCGAGCGGGCCCTGCTCGCCGACGAGGACGAGCGGCGCCGTCGAGCTCGACAGCTCGGCGGTCGGGACGACGGCCGAGGCGACGACGGTCACGAGCAGGTAGATGGTCCCGGCGATCGCGAGCCCGCCGAAGAGGATCCGCGGGTAGGTCCGCGACGGGTCGCGCACCTCCTCGGCGATGTTGACCGAGTCCTCGAAGCCGATCAGCGCGTAGAAGGCAAGGCCGGCCCCGGAGAGGATCGCGAACAGCGGTGACGTCCCCTCCTTGAACTCGAGGTTGCGGCCGGGATCGGCGCCGGGATCGCCGAGAGCGGCGAAGCCGATGACGATG
>DATMCB010000179.1:0-2351 GCA_035558835.1 Solirubrobacterales bacterium | reverse complement strand
GAGGGCGACGAGCGGGCGGCGGAGGCGGGGACTCTTGAACATGATCGATCTCCTTTGGGAGTGGTTTGGACTTGCGCGACCATGATCTGCTCGCAGGGCCACTTCGGACAGACACCCGCGGTGTGAATCCGGCCACCCCCGCCGTCCAGCCTTACCTCGAGGCCGGCTTCGATCAGGTCGCCCTGATCCAGATCGGCGGCGAGCAGCAGGAGGAGTTCATCGCCTGGGCGGAGGAGGAGCTGCTGCCGGCGCTGCGCTCGCTCTGACGCCCACCGCGAGACTTCGCGAGACTTACGGGTCGATGTCCACGACCCCGGTCAGCAACGAGTCGCTCCACGATCGCCGGATCGAGGAGACGCTGCCCCTGGTCTCGCCGGAGGAGCTGCTCGCCGAGTACCCGCTCAGCGCCGAGCTGGCCGAGCGGGTCATCCGCAGCCGTCGCGAGGTGACCGCGGTCCTCGATCGCGAGGATCCACGGCTGCTCGTGGTCGTCGGCCCCTGCAGCGTCCACGATCCCGTCGCCGCGCTCGATTACGCGCGGCGCCTCGAGGCGCTCTCCCGGGAGTTGCCCGATCTGCTGGTCGTGATGCGCGTCTACTTCGAGAAGCCACGGACGACGACCGGATGGAAGGGTCTGATCAACGATCCCCACCTCGACGACTCCGGCGACGTCAACGCCGGGTTGCGGACCGCACGGCGGCTGCTGCTCGAGGTCCTCGAGATCGGCCTGCCGATCGGCTGCGAGTACCTCGACCCGATCACCCCCCAGTACATCGCCGACACCGTCGCCTGGGGGGCGATCGGCGCCCGGACGACCGAGAGCCAGACGCATCGCCAGCTCGCATCCGGGCTGTCGATGCCGATCGGCTTCAAGAACCGGACCGACGGCAACGTCGGCGTCGCCGTCGATGCGCTTCGCGCGGCCGGGGCCCGCCACTCGTTCGCCGGCGTCGAGCTCGGGGGCGGCTCGGCGATCCTCCGCACCGCCGGCAACGCCGACTGCCACATCATCCTCCGCGGCGGCCGCGGCACGACCAACTTCGATGCGGATTCGGTCGCGGACACGATCGAGCGGCTCCGCGCCATCGGCCTGCCGGAGCGGGTGATCATCGACGCCTCCCACGACAACAGCGGCAAGGACCACGAGCATCAGCCGGCGGTCGCCGCCGACATCGCCGCCCAGGTCGCGGCCGGCAACGGCGCGATCGTCGGCGTCATGCTCGAGTCGTTCATCGAGGCCGGGCGCCAGGAGCCGGATGGAGCGCTGACCTACGGAATGTCGGTCACCGACGCCTGCATGGCCTGGGACACGACCGTGGACGTGCTCCGCGGCCTCGACGCCGCAGCGCGGACCCGCCGCGGCGGCTGATCTACGGCTCGATCACGTTGCCAGGGTCGGGCTGCTCGTCGGCCGGGGCCTGGCTGTAATCGCCGAACGGCCCGTCGCGCTCGGCGATCGCCGCGCCGACCCCGTCATCGCCGGCGGTCGCGATGAACCGCTGCGCGTCCGGGGTGTTCCGCATCAGGCCGTCGAGGATCGGGCCGAGCGTCTGCGTCGACGCCAGGCCCATGCTCTCGTAGGCATGATTGACGACCAGCTTCATCGCGGCGAGCTGTGAGGACGGGATCGCGGCCAGCTCGGCGGCGAGCTCGGCGACCCGGTCTTCGAGCCGCGCGAACGGGACCGCTTCGTTGATCAGCTCGACGTCGGCGGCCTCGCGCCCCGACAGCGGCCGGCCGCTCAGCGCGTGGTACTTGGCGCGGGCGAGACCGAGGCGGTAGATCCACATCCCCGACAGGTAGGCGCCCCAGAGCCGGCTGTACGGGGTGCCGATCCGGGCATCCTCGGAAGCGACGACGAGGTCTGCGCAGAGCGCGAAGTCGCTGCCGCCGCCGACGCACCAGCCGTGGACCTGGGCGATCACCGGCTTCGGCGCCCGCCAGACGCTCATGAACTTCTGCGTCGGCGAGGCGGAGGGCGCGGTGGCGAACGCGAAGTCCTTGCCGGGATCCCACTCGCCGTCGGTGGTGATCGCGTCGTTCCAGTGCTCGAAGCCGCCGCCGAAGTCGTAGCCCGCGCAGAAGGACCGGCCGGCACCGCGGACGACGATGACCCTGACCCCGTCGTCGCGGACGGCGGCGGCGACGGCTGCCTCGACCTCGTCGGGCATCGGCGGGACGATCGTGTTGAGCTGTTCGGGGCGGTTGAGCGTGATCGTCGCGATCGCGCCGTCGGCGGCGTAGAGCAGGGTTTCGAAGGAGTCGGATGAGGTCATCCGGGCGCACGCTATCGCGCCGGGTATCGTTCAACGAGTGCGAGAGGCTTGCGGGGTCCTTGGTGTTGTGGCGGC
>DATMCB010000178.1:0-3786 GCA_035558835.1 Solirubrobacterales bacterium | reverse complement strand
CGCCACGGCGGCGATCCGCAGGGCGGCGAACGGGGACGAGGTCGCGGCCGAGATCGAGCGGGCCGCCGGCGTCCCGGTCGACGTGCTCAGCGACCACGAGGAGGGGCGGCTGGCGTTCATCGGCGCCACGAAGGCGCTCGGCCATCCCGTCGAGGGCGAGATCGCCGTCGTCGACGTCGGCGGCGGCTCCTCCGAGGTCACCGTCGGCACGATCGCCGAAGGCGTCGACGAGGTGCACTCGTACGGAATCGGCTCGGGGGTGCTCTCCGAGGACCTGATCAGCGGCGACCCGCCCGGCCCCGGCGAGATCCGCAAGCTCCGCGAGCGGATCGAGGACTTCTTCGACGGGGTCGAGCTCGAGCACCCCGATCAGGCCGTCGCGGTCGGCGGCAGCGCCACCTCGCTGCGGCGGCTCGTCGGCGCGGTCCTCGAATACGAGACCCTGGAGCGAGGCGTCCGGGTCCTGACCCGGGAGCCGGCCGTGGAGGTCGCCAAGAAGTTCGAGCTCGACCCGCGCCGGGTCGAGGTCCTCGCGGCCGGCGTGCTGCTCCTCGAGCAGTTCTCGCAGATGCTCGGACAGCCGCTTCAGATCGGCAAGGGCGGTCTCCGCGAGGGCGTGATCCTCGAGATGCTCGCCGACGGCGGCGGCGACGTCGCCGAGCGCGCCGCCTGACCGCCCGCCCGCTCGGCCCGCGGGCGAATAGCCGTGGACGAATAGTGTGGCCCCATGGCCAAGGCGCGGGAGATTCCCGGCTTGAGCGCCGACCTCGCCTATGGCGAAGTCGCGGCGCGGGTGGTCGAGGTCCGCTGCCGGGAGCTGGCCGACCACTCCGCGGGCGTCCTCGACACCTCCGACATCGAGAACGTCCACGACATGAGGGTCGCGTCGCGGCGGTTGCGGGCTGCTCTCGAGGTGTTCATGCCCTGCTTTCCCGCGAAGCCGGCGAAGTCGGTCCTCGAGGAGGTCAAGGCGCTCGCCGATGCGCTCGGCGAGCGCCGCGACGCTGACGTCGCGATCGCGACCCTCGACTCGTTCGCGGCGGCGATGCCCCATCCCGACCGCCGCGGCATCGAGTCGCTCGCCGACGAGTTCCGCGACGAGCAGCTCGCCGCCAACGCCGACCTGGCGGCACCGGTCGAGGCGGCCCGGATCGATGCCCTGCAGCGATCGGTTCACGACCTCGCGACGGCGGCGCGGCTGGCGGCGGGGACCGGGCCGGAGCGGGATGCGGAGCTCGACGGAGGCGACGCGTGAAGGCCCGCAAGGTCAAGAAGCTCGATCCGGCGGAGACGCTGGCCGAGAACGCCGGCCGGATCGTCCTCGTCCGGATCGACGAGCTCCGCGGGTTCGCGGCCGAGGCGCTCGAGCCCGACGCGTCGGCGACCCAGCACGCCATGAGGATCGCCGCGAAGCGGCTCCGCTACGTCCTCGAGGCGACCGGGTTCTGCTTCGGCCGCCCCGCCAAGACGGCCCGGAGCCGCTCCGAGGACCTCCAGGACCTGCTCGGCGAGATCCACGACTGCGACGTGATGCTGCCGCGCGTGATCGACCACCGGCGCGCGTTGCGGCGTGCCGATGCCGAAGCGGTTCGTGCCCGCGCCGGCGATGACCCCGACCTCGATCCGAAGCTCGCAGCCCGGGCGCCGCATCGGACCTCCTACCGGGGTCTCGACGTCCTCGAGGTCTATCTGCGGGCCCGCCGCAGCCTGCTCTTCGACCGTTTCATCGAGCTCTGGGCCGAGACCGAGCAGCGCGGGGTCTGGGCCGCGCTCGTCCGAGCCGCCGAGCGTGAGATCGCCCGCGCGGAGGAGACGCGCCGCGCCGCCGCCCGGGCGGAACGGGCACGCGAGGAGCTCGCCGAGGCCGAGCGGCGGCGGATCGCGGCGGCCGAGCAGGCCGAACGGGCCGCAGCCGAGCTCGCCGAGGCCGAGGCCGCCGCCGACGGCGGCTGAAAGCAGCGAAGAGGGGGGACCCGGGCGTTACCGATCGGGATTCGGGGTCGTATGGGTACTCAATCCCGATCAGTGGCTTGGTGCATTTCCCTTCACAGCCATTTAACGGGCCTTTTGCAGGGAATTAACTCCCGATCCGCGATGGTGGCGAAGCTCCGTGTGCATGCAGAAGCAACGAGAGGGAGCAGCGATGACCCCCGAAGGCGAGCGCCCGGCCGCGGCCGTGCGCGCCGACCTCCACTGCCACTCGACCGCCTCACAGGTCTCGAAGCTCGGCGTCCAGCGCCGGGCCGGGCTGCCGGAGTGCGCGACCCCGCCGGAAGAGGTCTACGCGCTCGCCAAGCGGCGCGGGATGGACTTCGTGACGATCACCGACCACGACACGATCGACGGCGCCCTGGCGATCGCCGACCGACCCGACGTCTTCATCTCGGAGGAGCTGACCGTCTCCTTCAGGGGCGAGCCGCAGGCCGCGCACGTGCTCTGCCTCGGAATCACTCCCGACGACCACGAGTGGCTACAGGGCCACTCGTGGTGCGTCGAGGAATGCGCCGAGTACCTGCGCGCCAACGAGATCGCATGCGCGCTCGCTCACCCCTTCTACGCCGTCGCCGCGCCGCTCGAGGCGCGCCACCGGCGCCGGCTCGCGGAGCTGTTCGGGACCTGGGAGGTCCGCAACGGCGCCCGGGCCCACGAGCTCAACCGACCCGCAGCTGAGTTCGCCGAGATGCAGGGCATCGCCGGCGTCGGCGGCTCCGACGACCACGCCGGCGTCGACATCGGCCGAACGTGGACCGCGACCCCGCCGGCTGCCGATGCCGGCGAGTTCCTCGCCCACCTGCGCTCCGGCGCCGTCGAGCCGGGCGGCGAGGAGGGCAGCGCTCCGAAGTGGGCCCATGCGGCGATCGCGATCGCGGCTCGGACGCTGCCGACGGCGCCGCGGGCTGAGCAGGCGCCGCATCCGGGGGCCGTGTTCGGCCTCCTCCGCGGCATCGTCGGCGAGGGTCACAAGCGCAGCGGCGGGGGCGGCGACTTCAGCCCTGCCGATGCGAGGGCGCTCCTCTCGGCCTGGATCGGCGCGGTCGGGGTCGAGGACGGGGGAGCCCTGATCGAGGAGATGCAGCAGGATGGGTTCCGGCATCGCGACCTGTTCCGTCGCGCCCGCAGCATCCACGACGCCCGTCTCCGCGAAGCCGCGGCCGCCGCCGGCGAGCGGATCGCTGCCGCCGCCCCCGGCCCCGGCATCCTCTCCGACCTCTTCACCGCCTGCCTGCCGGTCGTTCCCTACGTCCCCGCCGTCGCCTTCCTCGCCGCCGAGCGCGCTCGCCTCGACCCGGCCGACGCCGATCCGCCGCGGGTGGCGCTGGTGGTCGATGCGATCGACGCTCCGCACGGGGTCGCCCACACCGTCGAGAAGGTCCGCGCCTTTGCCGTCCCCGGCTTCGACGTCGAGGTGATCGGCACCGATCGCGGCGTCGATCGGAGGCTGCCCGCGGTGGCCGAGGTGCCGATGCCGCACTACGAGGGCATGAAGATCGGCATCCCGTCGCTGCCGAGCCTCGTCGAGATGCTCGCCGACGGCGGCTACGACCTGATCCACGTCGTCACCCCCGGACCGGCCGGTGCCGCCGCCGCGCTGACCGCGCGGATCGCCGGGATCCCGCTCGTCGCCAGCCACCACACCGAGTTCGTCGACTATGCGCGGCTGCGAACCGGAAGCGAGGCGCTCGCGACGGCGACGGGGGTGGCGATGAGCCTGCTCTACAGCGAGTGCGAGATCGTCCTCTCGCCGAGCGCTTCCGCCGACGCATCGCTGGAGCGCCTCGGCGTCCC
>DATMCB010000177.1:0-3470 GCA_035558835.1 Solirubrobacterales bacterium | reverse complement strand
CCGTCGTAGAGGCCGAGCATCAGCGAGCCGACGGTCTCGGGTTCCTTGCCGGGCCGCCAGCCGGCGACGACCGCGTCGATCGTGCGCAGTCGCTTGATCTTGACCATCGCGGTCCGCTTGCCGGGCTCGTAGGACGCGTCGAGCTGCTTGGCGATCACGCCCTCGCCGCCCTCCAACCACGGTGCAGCCGCATCGGGGTCGAGGGTCAGCGGCGTCAGCTCGATCGAGCCGGCGGTCCAGCCGCCCGGGCCCTCCTCCACCGCCCCCGCGAACCCCGAGACCAGCTTGACGAGCGCCGAGCGGCGCTCCGCGAACGGTCGCTCCATCAGGCTCTCGCCGTCCTGCGCGAGCAGGTCGAAGACGCGGAAGCGGGCCGGGGTCTCGCCGGCGAGGCGGTTGATCCGCGACTCGGCCGGATGGATCCGGTTCTGCAGGGCGTCGAAGACCTCGGCGCCGTCGTCGTCGAGGATGACGAGCTCTCCGTCGAGCACGTAGTCGCCGGACGGGAAGTCGAGCTCCGGGAAGTAGCGGCCGAGCGGCTTGCCGCCGCGCGATTGGACGAAGACGTCGTCGTCGCGGAAGACGAGCGCCCGGAAGCCGTCGTACTTCGGCTCGTACGCCCAGCCGTCGCCGGTCGGGAGCTTCTTCGCCGAGCGGGCGAGCTGCGGCTGAAGCGGCGGGGACGGGACCGCGCTCACCGCGTCGTCCGCACGGTCGGCGTCGCGTCGGCGGCGACGCCGTTCAGGGTGTTGGCTACGCCGAGCAGATCGCCCTCGTTGTAGTAGTCGACCGCGATGATGTTCGGCTTCATGCCACGCCGCCTCGTGCACTCGTGGGCGCGGTCGAGCAGCGTCCGGTAGGAGTTGATCCGGCCCTGCAGCTTCGGATCGCGGGGGATCTTCTCGATCCAGTTGTTGACCAGGAAGAGCGGGTTGTTCGGATTGCCGCGGTTCGGCCGGCAGCTCGACCAGCCGCTGATCTGCTTGGCGCTGTCGAACGTGTACGGGGTCTCCTGCACGAGGTCTCTGAAGCCTTCCTGATACCACGGGAACTGGCCGTTCCCGGCGTCGTTCTCGGCCATCACGAGCAGCCGCTTGTCCTGCTCGATGAGGCTGCCGAGGGTCGGCCAAACCGTATCCGGCTCCGGCGTCCACGCGTAGCGGAGCAGACCCGAGCGCTCGAAGGCCCGGGCCGTCTCCTCGGGGCTGACGACGTCCTCGATGAAGATGATCAGGAACTCGTCCGGGTGGGAGTCCATCCACGACTTGATCCCGGCGAGAGCGTCGTCGAACGGTGTGGCGCCGAGCTCGCAGAGGACGTGGCAGAGGTACGGCTTGGCCTGGTCCTGCGGGGCGCCGCTGAACGCGAGCTGGCCGACGAGATCCTCGGCGCGCTTGACCGTCTCCTCGCCGAGCTCGGCGACGACCTCCTTGCGGGTCTTGTTCTCCTTGTCGAGGTCGGTGATGACCTCCCCGAGCCCGCGTCCGCTGCCGCGGGGAACGCCGTAATGGGTATCGATCAGGAGTCCCCGGATCCCGTCGTCGAGCTGGCGGGTGATCCCGTAGCGCTGGTTCGGCAGGAACCAGCCCGCCTCTGCGGCGGCCGACATCGAGTTGTGGGTGGCCGGGAACGTGACCTGGTCGATCCGCTTGTCGCAGAGCTCCCGGTAGCCGTTGCACGCCTCCGGCGGGCCGGGCGGGCGCGCCTCGGTCCGGTTCTCGCCGCCGACGACGAGGACGACGACGAGGACGCCGACCAACAGCGCGCCGGCGATCGCGAGTCGCGCCGGCTGGAACCGGCGTCGCGACGCGCCGGCTGCGCGTTCCACCGGAGCAAGGATCGCGAGCAGCTCGATGATCGCCACGTAGACGAGCCAGGCGCCGGCGAGCACCGCGAAGGCGGTCAGCGCCGAGATCGGGGCGAGGATCATCCAGGCGCCGACGGCGCCGATCGCGAGGGCCCGGAGGACGCCGACGATCGGTCGCGACGGCTGCGAGCGTGCCAGCGCGGCGGCGCGGGCCATCGGCGCGAGCGGGTCGATCTCCCCCGCGCCGAAGCGGGCGGCGGCGGCGAGCAGGAGAGCGAGGAGTCCGATCCCGAGCGTCCAGGTGACGAGGTCGCCGAGGATCGCGTCCCAGACTGCACCGGCGGCGTCGCGGAACAGCGGGTCATCGATCTGCCCGAGGGCGAGCGAGCGTCCGACGAGGATCGCGATCAGCCCGAGGACGGCGGCCGCGGCAATCGCGATCGCGGCACGCTGCACTGCAGTTCGGCGCACCGGCGCGACCGCAACGGAGGCGGCGAGCAGCAGGGCGGCGAGGATCGGCAGGACGATCCCGAGCACGTCCACCTCTCGGACCCAGCTCAGCGGCGTGATCGTGATCTCGCTGTCGAGGATCGCCGCCTTGACGTCGGTTATCTCCTTCGGGACGACGCCCTTGGCGAGCTGCGGGGCGAGCGCGTCGAGGGCCTTCGCCGCGAGCACGGTTGCGTCGGTGAGGTTGAGCAGCAGCGTGTTCGGGGTCCGGCCGGCGAGCTTCGTATCGATCGCCTTGACGGCCTCGGTGAAGGCTGCCTTCACGGGCGGTGTGCCGAGCGCGGAGACGACGATCGACTCGATGAACGGACGAGCGTTGACGAGCTCCCCGGACCCGGAGTCGACGATCCCGTCGACGATCGGCTGCGCGATCGCGAGCCGGGTGCGCTCGTCCTCGAGCGCTGTCCGGGCGCGATCGGCGAGGCCGTCGGGTTGGAACAGCTCCTGGCGCGCGTAGAGGAGGAAGCCGCCGATCAGCGCCAGGATCGCCCCGGCGATCGCGAGTACGAACGATGCGCCGCGGCTGCGGAGCGACCTGCGGCTCGGCTCTCCCACGCCACGATTGAACCAGCGCCGGCGGCCGAAGGCGGCATACCGTTGACGGGATGACCGGCTCCCCACCACCGAGCTGCGACGTCTGCGTGGTCGGCGGCGGGATCGTCGGGATCGCGACCGCTCGCGAGCTGAAGCGACGCCACCCCGACTCCGACGTCGTCGTCCTCGAGCGCGAGGCCCGGCTCGCCGCCCACCAGAGCGGCCACTCCAGCGGCGTCATCCACGCCGGCATCTACTACGCGCCGGGATCGCTGAAGGCGCGGCTCTGCGTCGCCGGCGCCGAGCTTCTCTACGCCTACTGCTCAGAGCGCCGCATCGACGCCCGCCGCACCGGCAAGGTGATCGTCGCGACGCGGGAGGCGGAGCTGCCACGGCTCGCCGAGCTGGAGCGGCGGGGCCTCGCCAACGGGGTGCCCGGGCTGCGCCGGATCGATCTGGACGAGCTCCGCGAGATCGAGCCGCATGCCCGCGGGATCGCCGCCCTCCACTCCCCGGCGACCGGAGTGGTCGACTTCCGAACGGTCACCGGCGCCCTCGCCGCCGACTTCGAGTCCGCCGGCGGGCGGGTCGTGACCGGCTGCACCGTCAACGCGCTGGC
>DATMCB010000176.1:0-4626 GCA_035558835.1 Solirubrobacterales bacterium | reverse complement strand
TTGCGACCTACGGAGCTTTTCCGGTCGCGAAGGACGAGGGCGTCGGGCGTGTGGAGGGCGGCTGGGAATGCTGGTCCCGGCTCGAGGAGCGGACCGGGATCCACAACGTCTGCGTGCGCGGCTCGCAGCTGATCATGTTCTACGCCGCATGAACACGGCGGCGGCAATCGCCGTGGTGACGATGGTGCTCGCCCTTGGCGGGTGCGGAGACGGCGAGGACGGCGGAGGCGGCGATCAGGAGCTGGTCGCGCGGCATCTCTACATGGGCGTTGCCTGCGGCACCGGCAATGAAGTCGGCTGCGACCGCGTGGCCATATCGGTCCAGGTGCCGAGCCGGCCCGATTTCGTCGTTGCGATCGTCGCCGGGCATCGGGTCCGGATGGTCGACATCGCCGATCGCGAGCGCCACCGCGGACCGTTCGTCTACGAAGGGGCGATCGAGCCGGAAGGCCTGCTCGCACATGGCCCCCTCGCCGTCGACGCCGAGCCGGGCGGCTACTGGAGCGGGTCGCCTGCCGTCCGGGTCCCGGTGACGATCCAGGCGGTCTATCGCCACGAGGGCATCCGCGAGCGCCGCTTCGACGATGTCAGGCTGATGCCGGGGTTCGGCTGACCCGGAGGCTGTTCAGCAGCGCGACCGTCTGGCGGCAGCGATCGCGATCGGGTATCTCACGAACCCCGATCCCGATCGGTGGCGGCTGGCCATCAGCCTTTGCCGCGGATACGTTGGTAACGATCGCCGGAGTCCATGGACCTCTGGGGGGAGCCGGTACGTATTCGCGGGGGAGGCGCACGCGCGGACGAGACGGATGGACACGGCAAGCGGCATCGAGCGGGGAGTGCTCGGCGGAACGCCGGTGGTCTTCGCGGCCGCACCCGGGTCGGTCGATCGGCGCGAGGAGCGGCGGCTCGTCGCGGCGGCCCAGCGGGGTTCGGAGGAGTCGCTCGAGTCGCTGTTCCGGCTGCACTGGCCGCGGGCGCTGAAGGCGTCGTTCCTGATCGTCCATGACGCCGCCGCGGCCGAGGACATCGCTCAGGAGGCGTTCCTCTCGGCGATCCGGAGCCTCGACCGCTTCGACCGGCGGCGGCCGTTCGGCCCCTGGCTGCACCGGATCGTCGTCAATCGGGCGATCGACTGGACGCGGATGCGCAATTACCGCCGCGAGGTGCGATTCGAGCCGGCGGCGATCGAGGCGGGGCCGGGGGAGGGCGGGGACGGAGCCGACCTCGCCGCCGCCGGCCTCTCGGACGGGTTGACGGCGGCGCTCGCGGACCTGTCGGCGGAGCATCGCGCCGTCGTCGTCCTCCGCTACCTGCTCGAGTACACGCCGGCGGAGATCGCGAAGGCGCTCGATCTGCCGCGGGGGACGGTCAACTCCCGCCTCCGGCGTGCCCTCGACAGGCTCGCCGGCGCCTACGGGGAGGATCTGCGATGAGCGAGCAGCGGCTTCGCGAAGAGCTCCGCGACGCCTCGGTCCCGGGTGCATCCGAGGCCGAGGAGCGCGCGTGGCTGATCGTCGCCGACGCCTGGGCGGAGCGGGCGCCGACGCCCGGCGTCCGCCCGTGGCTGCGGCGCCGGCTCGCCGCCGCGAGCGCGGTCGCGGTCGCTGCGCTGGTCGCCGCGGGCCTCGTCCTGACGCCGGCCGGGGCTGCTGTCCGGGAGTGGATCGGCGACGCGATCGACCCCGGGCGCAACGACGCGAAGCCGGCGCTGACGCGGCTGCCGGCCGATGGCGATCTGCTGGTCAGCTCCGCCGCCGGTTCCTGGATCGTCCACCGGGATGGGTCGAAGCGCCTGCTCGGCGAGTACTCGCAGGCGAGCTGGTCGCCACACGGCCTCTACGTCGCCGTCGCCTCCGGTCGCGAGCTCGCTGCGGTCGACCCGAAGGGCGAGCTGCGGTGGTCGATCGAGCGGCACCGGATCAGCGACCCGCGGTGGTCGCCGAACGAGGGCTACCGGATCGCCTACCGGAGCGGCGGCGAGCTCCGGGTCATCTGGGGAGACGGCGCCAACGACGAGGCGCTCGCGCGCTCCGCGCCGGTCGCGCCGGCCTGGCAGCCGCGCACCGGCCGCCGCAACGTTCTCGCTTACGCCACCCCCGGCGGCGAGGTCCGGATCGTCGACACCGACACGCGTCGCCGGCTCGAGTCCGGGCCGGACCTCGGCCGCCCGCTGGAGCTCGAATGGTCGACCGACGGCAGCCGCCTCCTCGTCCTGACGGCCGAGGGCCTGACCCTGCTCGATCCCGCCGGCGACGTCGTCGCCCGTGACCGGTTCGGGCGCGGGACGTCGGGCGTCGATGCGGAGTTCGTGCCCGGCTCGACCACCGTCGCGACGATCCGCCGCAGCGGGTCGTCGCAGATCCGCAGCGAGGTCTTCCTCACCCGATTCGGTGACCGGGTCGGCGAGCGCCGGATCTTCGCCGGCTCCGGCCTCTTCGAGGGCCTCGCCTACTCGCCCGCCGGCGACCGCCTCCTGGTCGGCTGGCGCGATGCCGACCAGTGGCTGTTCCTGCCCGCCGACGGCAGCGGCCGGATCGAGACGGTCGGTGCGATCACCGGCAAGTTCGCCACCGGGGAATCGGCTTCGCAAGCGGCTTTCCCGCGTGTCGAGGGATGGTGCTGCCGGGGCGGCTGAGCGGTGCGGTGCTTTAGAAACGCGTCGGCGGGTACCCGCTCCTACGTACGCGAATTGAGGAGATGAGATGAGTACCGGACTGATAATCGCCATTGTGGTCGTGGCCCTGATCGTGATCGTCCTGATAGCGATCGCCTCGAGCAGCGCCCGCAATCGCAAGCGCGAGGAGCGGCGGGAGGTTGCGGGCAGGCACCGTGATGAGGCTCGCCATCGGCATGTGAAGGCCGAGAAGCACCAGGCTGAGGCCGACGAGAAGGCGGCGCGGGCGAAGCGCGAGGCCGCCGAGGCCGAGGAACGGGCCCACGATGCCCGCCGCGAGCGGGAGGCCGCCGATGCCCATGACCGGCATGCGGCGGATCTCGATCCCGACAGCGACGGCGAGCGCTCCGAGCGCAACGACCCGCGTTCCGCCGAGACCGAGGAGCGACGACGGGTATGAGGCAGTGATCAGCGGGGGCCGGACGGCCCGTAGCCGTCCGGCCCGACCGGGTCGGGCCAGGTGAGCCGTTCCGGCTCCGGCCGCATCCGGATCACGCGGGCCGGCGTGCCGGCGGCGACGGCGTTGGCCGGGATGTCGCGGGTCACGACCGATCCCGATCCGATGATGGCGTTGTCGCCGACGGTGACCCCGCGGAGGACCTGGACGCCGTAGCCGATCCAGACGTTCGAGCCGACGACGACGTCGCGCTTGTAGATCCCCTGCTTGCGGATCGGCTGCTCGGAGTCGGCGACGTTGTGGTCGAAGTCGATCAGCATGACGCGATCGGCGATCACGCACTGCTCGCCGATCCGGACCCGCTGGTAGGCGGAGATCGTGCACTCCTGGCCGAGCACGGTCTTCGCGCCGATCTCGACCCGACCCTCGTGGCAGCGGATCTTCGTGCCGTGGCCGAGCCAGACGAAACGGCCGAAGCGGATCTCCGCGTTGCGACCGATCTGAAGCTGCAGGCCCGGGCCGAGGAAGAGCATGCCGTCGGTGTGCCAGCGCCAGCCGGCGACGGTGAGCATACGGCGCCGCAGGAAACGCAGGGCGAGGCGCGCGTACTTGGGGCTCAGCATGCCGTTCGCGGCCGCGAATCGGAGGACCGCGACGCCGTAGCGGCGCGGCCTCAGCGATCCCGGCACGCGGCCCGGCCCGGTGTCCGCGCGCCCTTCCTGAGGCTCTGTCAAGGCTTCTGTGCCCACGGGCCCGGATCATAGGCTCGGTCGTGGCATGATCAGCCGCCGATGAGCGCGGGAACGACATCGAGCGACCTCGCCGAGCGGCTCCTGGCCGGCGAGAAGCGCGCCCTGGCGCGGGCGATCTCCCTGGTCGAGAACGGCGATCCGGCCGGCGCCGAGCTGGTCGCCGAGCTGTACCCGAGGACCGGGAAGGCCCGGATCGTCGGCTTCACCGGTCCGCCCGGCGTCGGCAAGAGCACGATCATCGGAGCGCTCGTCAAGGATCTTCGCGGTCGCGATCGCCGGGTCGCGGTCCTCTCGATCGACCCCTCGAGTCCGTTCACGCGGGGCGCGCTCCTCGGCGACCGGATCCGGCTTTCGGAGCATTTTCTCGACGACGGCGTCTTCATCCGCTCGATGGCCAGCCGCGGCGCCCTCGGCGGCCTCGCGGAGGCGACGCTGCAGGCGGCCCTGGTCATGGACGCGGCCGGCTTCGACGACGTCCTGCTCGAGACGGTCGGCGTCGGCCAGGCCGAGATCGACATCGTCGACCATGCCGACACCGTGGTCCTGGCGCTGATGCCGGGATCCGGCGATTCGATCCAGGCGCTCAAGGCCGGCGTCATGGAGATCCCGGATGTGATCGTGGTCAACAAGGCCGAGCATCCGCTCACCGACACGATGGTCCGCGAGGTCCGTACCGCGCTCTCGCTCGGTCCGACAGGGGACTGGAAGGTGCCGATCATCAAGGCGGTCGCTACGGAGGGGACCGGCATCGACGAGCTGCTCGACGCGATCGAGGCCCATCGCACCCACGTCGAGGAGTC
>DATMCB010000175.1:0-5007 GCA_035558835.1 Solirubrobacterales bacterium | reverse complement strand
GAGGAGGCGGTCGATGTCGGCCAGGTGGCGCGGGTCGATCCGCTCGCGACCGATCCGGAGCAGGAGGATCGTGCCGAGCTGGCGGATCAGCAGGTAGCGACCGATGTAGGCGGTGCGCCAGCCGGGGCTCCGCGAGGCGAGCCGGAGCCGGCGCGCGGCGCGGCGCAGGCGCAGCCCCGCGACGCCGAGCCTGCCGCCGGGCGGCGCCACCCAGTGCCCCTCCGCCTCGGTGACGGTCACCGACTCGTCGTGGCGGACGTAGTCGTGAGTAGGGCGGTCGAGGTACGTCAGCGGGCCCGTCGCCATCGCGCAGAGGGCGAGCCAGTGGTCGTGGTAGAGCTCCTGCCCGGTCCCGCCGGGCGGGAACGGCAGGGCCGTCTCGAGCAGCTCGCGGCGGAACAGCGACGCGGCGCCGGTGACGTTGTTGGTGATCAACATCGAGGCCATGCTGTCGGGGTTGTTGTGGCGCTCGAAGAAGTAGGTGTCGGAGAGGACCGTCCCGTCGCCGCCGGCGATCCGCACGTCGCTGTAGGCGAGCAGCGAACCGGGCGCGGCGAGCAGCGCCGTGGCGAGCGCGTCGAGCTTGTCGGGATGCCAGCGGTCGTCCTGGTCGGCGAGCGAGATCAGGCCCGCCTCTCGCGGCGCCATGCAGAGCGCCCGCTCGAAGTTGCGCAGGAACCCGAGCCGCTCCGGCGAGCGGCTGACGACGAACCGCGGATCGTCGCCGACCTGCCGCTCGAGCTCGGCGAACGCCTGCGGCGAGGAACAGTCGTCGCTGATCACACAGATCCAGCTCTCCCACGACTGCGCGCGGATCGAGTCGAGCTGGACGCTGAGCCGGTCGGGCGCTGGCTCGAACGTCGCCATGCAGATCGCGATCAGCGGCCCCCTGCCCACCTCCGGCTCAGGGGCGGGCTCGGGTTGGCCGTCCTCGCCGGCGACGAGCTCGACGCGCCCGAGCGCGAGCTCCTCCACCCCGCCGTCGACCGCCACCTCGAGGGCGACGTCCGGGGCGGCCGGGGCGGTCCCGTCCGGGACCTCGACCAGCGACCACCAAAGGGTTCCGGCGCCGTAGGAGCGCTCCGGCGGCATCGAATGGGCGTCGACCTCGCGGACGCCGGAGCCGAGGCGGAGCCGGACGGATCCGGGCGGCGCCGGTGCGTCGAGCGTGCCGCCGAGATGGAAGGCGGTGCCGGCGCCGACGCGGATCGGATCGGGCGGCCGCAGCGTCAGCTCGGCGCGCGGTTGCGCGGGGTCCGGTTGCATGGCAGGCGCCATTGTCGGGCACCGGACGGCGAGCGCGTTCGCGGGCCCGTCGACGGCATCGCTAAAATCCGACTTTCAGAGTAGGGATTAGATGACAGACCACACCGTTTGCACAATCGAAGAGCTCCCCGAGGGGGCCAGGAAGATCGTCGCCGTCGACGGCATCGAGATCGGTGTCTTCAACTGTGGCGGCGAGCTTCTCGCCATCGAGGACCGCTGCTCGCACGACGACGGCCCGCTCGCCGAGGGCGAGCTCGACGAGTCGACCTGTACGGTCGAATGCCCACGACACGGCTCGCTTTTCGACCTGAGAAGCGGCCGCCCCAAGACCCTCCCCGCCTTCGCGCCGGTCGAGACCTTCCCGGTCCGCGCCGAGGACGGGCAGATCAAGCTGGAGGTTGACTGAAGTGAACGCCCCCGATACCGCGACCCTCGATCCCAAGCAGGCCGAGCGTGAGGCGATCAAGGACATCAACCAGGACTACAAGACGAAGTTCGGGTTCAACGACCCCGAGACCGGCTACGTCTACAAGGCACCGAAGGGGCTCAGCCGCCAGCTCGTCGAGGACATCTCCGAGTACAAGGACGAGCCGCAGTGGATGCGCGAGTTCCGGCTCAAGGCACTCGAGCACTTCCTCGCCCGTCCGGTGCCGCAGTGGGGCGCGAACCTGAACCAGATCGACTTCGACGACATCCACTACTTCGTCCGCGCCTCCGAGCGGGCTGAGCAGAGCTGGGACGACGTCCCCGAGGACATCAAGAACACCTTCGACAAGCTCGGCATCCCCGAGGCCGAGCGCGACTTCCTCGCCGGCGTCGGCGCCCAGTACGAGTCCGAGGTCGTCTACCACCAGGTCCGAAAGGACCTCGAGGAGCAGGGCGTCCAGTTCGTCGACATGGACACCGGACTGCGCGAGCACGAGGACATCGTCCGCGAGCACTTCGCGTCGCTGATCCCGGCCAACGACAACATGCTGGCGGCGCTCAACTCCGCCGTCTGGTCGGGCGGCTCGTTCGTCTACGTGCCCCCCGGGGTCAAGGTCGAGATGCCGCTGCAGGCCTACTTCCGGATCAACACCGAGAACATGGGCCAGTTCGAGCGAACCCTGATCATCGCCGACGAGGGCTCCGACGTGCACTACATCGAGGGCTGCACGGCTCCCGTCTACTCGACCGACTCGCTGCACTCGGCGGTCGTCGAGCTGATCGCGCGTCCGGGCGCCCGGATCCGCTACACGACCGTCCAGAACTGGTCCCAGAACGTCTACAACCTCGTCACCAAACGGGCGCGGGCGGAGGCCGATGCGACCGTCGAGTGGGTCGACTGCAACCTCGGCTCGAAGATCACGATGAAGTACCCGTCGATCTACCTGATGGGCGAGCGGGCCCACGGCGAGATCCTCTCGATCGCCTTCGCCGGCGCCGGCCAGCACCAGGACGCCGGCGGCAAGATCATCCACGCCGCCCCGAAGACGACCTCGTCGATCTTCTCGAAGTCGATCTCCAAGGACGGCGGCCGCGCGACCTACCGCGGTCTTCTCGAGGTCGCCAAGGGAGCGAGCGAGGCGCGCTCGAAGGTCGTCTGCGATGCGCTGCTGCTCGACCCCGAGTCGCGGTCGGACACCTATCCGACGATCCGGATCGACGAGAACGACGCGAACGTCGGCCACGAGGCCTCGGTCTCGAAGATCGGCGAGGAGCAGCTCTTCTACCTGCAGACGCACGGCCTCGACGAGGAGGAGGCCTCGAAGATGATCGTCAACGGCTTCATCGAGCCGGTCGTCAAGGAGCTGCCGATGGAGTACGCGGTCGAGCTGAACCGCCTGATCGAGCTGCAGATGGAGGGTTCGATTGGCTAGCGCTCCCGTCCGGTCGGCGGAGCCGGCGACGAGCGAGCCGGCCTGGCTCACCGAGCGGCGTGGCAAGGCGATCGACTCGGCGAAGGAGCTCGCCCTCCCCGGGCCGAAGACCCGTGGCTGGGAGTTCACCGACCTCGCTGCGCTCGACCTCGCCGCCTACGAGCCGGCAGCAGCCGGCGACCTCGACGCTGCCACCGGGCTGGCCACGCGCCTCACCGTCCCCGCGGGCTCGGCCGGGCTGACCCAGGTCGATGCGGCGTCGCAGGCCGACCTCGCCGTTCCGTCCGGCAACGGCCGCCCCGACGGCGTCACGGTGATGAGCCTCTCGGAAGGCGCCGAGCGCTTCCCGGAGCTCGTCGCGGAGCGATTCGGGACGATCGTCCCCGGCGAGGGCGACCCGTTCGTCGCCATCAACGAGGCGGGCTGGAGCGGTGGGGCGCTCGTCTACGTTCCCCGCGGCGTCGCCGCCGAGCACCCGATCTCGCTGACCGCGGTTCAGCAGGCGGCGGGCAGGAGTCTCAACTGGCGGACGCTGATCGTGCTCGAGGAGGGTGCCGAGGCGGAGGTCTGGGAACGCTACGTCTCCGCCGACGAGGACTCCGACGCGCTCTTCAACGGCGTCACCGAGCTGATCGTCGGACCTGGGGCCAACCTCCGCTACGTCTGCGGACAGGACCTCTCCGAGCGCTCGTGGGTGTTCGCGAGCCAGCGCGCCGAGGTCGCCCGCGACGCCCATCTCGACTGGGTGGCGCTCGGCTTCGGGTCGGCGAACGGCAAGGTCAGGATGGAGACGAAGCTGGCCGGGCGCGGTGCCGGCGCGCGGGTGACCGGCGCCTACGTAAGCAACGGCCGCCAGCATCTCGACTACGACACGACGCAGGAGCACGCGGCCGAGGACACGACCTCCGACCTCGCGTTCCGCGGCGTCCTCGACGGTCGCTCGACGGCGGTCTGGCGCGGGATGATCAACGTCGACAAGGGCGCCCAGCGGACCGACGCCTTCCAGGATTGCCGGAACCTGCTGCTGTCGAAGCGGGCCCATGCCGACGCGATCCCGGGCCTGCAGATCGAGGCCGACGACGTCGCCTGCACCCATGCCGCCGCGATCGCGCAGATCGATCCCGACCAGCTCTTCTACCTGACCTCGCGCGGGCTTCCCGTCGAGCAGGCGAGCGAGCTGATCGTCGCCGGCTTCTTGGCCGAGCTGGTCGAGCGCGTGCCCGCGGGCGCGGTCGCCGATGCGCTCGCCGACGCCCTCGACGCCCGGCTCAGCGAGCTCCTCACCTGAGCGGATGCGGCTGACCGCGGCCGCGACGCTTCTGATCGCCGTCGCGGCGCTCGCCGCGGCCGGCTGCGGCGAGAAGCACTTCAGCGCCTCCGGGTTCATCGACGCCGCCAACGAGCAGGGCGCCGAGCTCGACCTCGGCGAACGCCTGGCCACCAATCCGGCCGGCGAGGAGGTCTATCCGATCACCACCGCCGCTCCCGGCGGCGAGCCGAACCCGCAGCTCGAGGGGAGCGGCAGCAAGGGGACGATGATCGTCGCCGACGATGCCGGCAGCGCCGGGGACGAGTTCGACCGCTGCGATCGGTCGGCCGACCTGACCTGCTTCCGGGCCGCCAACGTCGTCCTCCGCTTCGAGGGGATGGACGCCGCCGACCGCGCCCGGATCAGCGGCGCCGTCTCGGCGCTTGCTTCGGACGGTTAGCGGCTTCGTCGGCCCGGCGGCGTTCGCGGATCGTCGCGACGATCACAGCCACGAGGACGACTGCGGCTGGGACGACGTACGGCAGCCAGTGGCCGGCATGAGCGACCGGGACGGACACGTCAGCCGTTCGCCTGCGAGAGCAGGTAGAGGCCGAGGACGCTGAAGAAGACCAT
>DATMCB010000174.1:0-3019 GCA_035558835.1 Solirubrobacterales bacterium | reverse complement strand
AACAGATCGTGATCCTCGGCATACATGAACCTGCTCTCGTCGAAGCCGCCTAGCTCCTCCCAGGTACTGCCGCGGACGAGCACGACCGCGCCGACGGCGGCCTCGATCGATCGCGTCTCGGCGTGATCCCAATGCGTGCCGAGCCGTGGCTGAAGGCGGTTCGGGACGAGCCGCGACAGCCCCGAGGCGCGGACCAGCTCGGAGAGCGGCGTCGAGAACGGCACGACGCTGGGCTGCAGCGTCCGATCCTCGTTCAGCAATCGAGGCACGACGATCCCGACGCCCGGATCGGCTAGCGCGGCGAGCATTCGGGCGGTGCTGCCGGCGCGTGCGACGAAGGCATCGCTGTTGACGAACAGGTAGCCGGCCCCCGGCAGCGCCGCCGCGCCGGCCACGTTGCCGCGCGCGAACCCGACGTTCTCCTCGAGAGCCACCAGCCGTACGCCCGCGAGGTCGTCGGCGAGCTCCGCCGCGACGGCCTCGCCGGATCCGTTGTCGACGACGACGATCCGGGCCGCCGGCACTCCGTCCTCGATCAGCGACTCGACGGCGTGGCGGGTCAGCTCCGGCGTCCGCCAGTTGAGGACGACCGCTGTCAGCTCCTCAGCCCCCATCGTCCTCCCCCGTGCGGCCGAGGAGCCGGGCGGGAACCGAATCGGTCAGCGCGGTGAGCGCAGCGCCGCCGTAGCGGCGGCGGACCTCCGCGAGGGCCGTCTCGAGGGCCGCTCCGTCCGCGGCCCGATGAGCGTCGCTGGCGATCAGGTCCACCCGGCCCGCGTCGAGGAGATCCCAGGCGGCGCCGGCGTCGGCGCGAGTCGACCTGCGGAGGCTGCGGGCGACGACCTGGACGAGCGCCCCCGCCGAACGGGCGCCGTCCAGGACCCGCGGCCGTGAGCGCACCGCCCGGCAGCGCTCGGGATGGGCGAACACCGCTCGCAGGCCGAGGTCGTCGAGGCGGGCAATCACGAGGTCGACCGCGGCGACGGGCGTGTCGGACTCGAGCTCGACCAGCAGCGAGCCGGCCCCGATCGTCCGGTCGAGGAGCTCTCGATCGGGAGCATCGAGGGCCATCGCGGGACTGAGCTCGGCGCCGAGGACGATCTCCAGCTCGACCGATTCGGCGGCGAGCGCCACTCGCAGCTCCTCCAGCGCCGCATGCCCATCATCGACCGGGGTCGGAAAGCGACCGGAGAAGTGCGGCGTGCAGGCCACGCCGGTGACTCCGGCGGCGGCAAGCGCCCGTCCCATGTCGACCGAGTCCCCGACGACGCGCGGGCCGTCGTCGAGGCCGGGCAGGAGATGACAGTGGGTGTCGATCACGGGCGCCGCGCGATCGCGGAACCGTAGACGGCCTCGTGCTCGTCGAGCCAGCGCTCGAAGTCGCGGTCGCCGGCGACCTCCGGAACGGTGGCGACGATCCCCTCCCAGGCGTCCGGGTCTCGGAGCCCGCTCACCGCATCGACGATTCCCGCGCTGGTCGGCTCGAAGCCCGTCACTCCGCCCGATCCCTCCAGCTCGGTGAGGCCGCCGCGGCGGGAGGCGAGGACCGGCCGGCCGGCGGCCAGCCAGTCGCAGACCGTGTACGGAGGACCGCCGGGCTCCTCCCACGTCGAGGGGACGATCCCGGCATCGCAGGAGCGAGTGAACTCCGCGACGGCGGCACCGTCGAGGCGGCCGGCGTAGTCGACCGGCGCCCCCTCGACGCGCGCGCGCAGCGGCCCGTCACCGGCGATCCGCACGCGGACGCCCGAGCGGGCGAGCTCCGGTGCCGCCGCCAGCAGCAGGTCCACCCCCTTCGTCGCGGTCAGCGCTCCGAGGTAACCGAGGTCGCGCAGGGCGGGCGGCGGCTCGGGCGGGCGCTCACCCGACGGGCCGAGGGGAAGGCGGATGACGGTGGACGGCGTCGCCGCGAAGATCTGCGCGTGGGCGCCGAGCAGGTGCTCGGACCCGGCGATGACCGCGTCCACTCCTCCGGCCCAGCGCGCCAGCCGGCGCATGCGAACCCCGCACAGCAGCGGGCTCGGTGTGCACGGCGAGCCGTCGCTGCGGACGAGGCTCGTGCGCGCGCAGAGCAGGTAGTAGTCGTGGAGCGTGTGCACGGTCGCGATCCCCGATCGCCGCGCCGCCTCCCAGATTCCGGTGCCGATGCCGGGCAGGTTGCCGGTGTGGACGAGGTCGGGGCGAAGCTCCTCGAGGACGCTCCCGAGCCGCGGCCACGGTGCCGCCGTGACGTCGCCGACCCGGTTGCGGATCCGGCGCCGCGTGTCGTCGCGCCAATCGCTTCCATGGAGCGTCATCGTCTCGAGGCCCTCGACTTGCATGCGCTGGGGGAAGGCGCTGAGGACGGCCGCGTCCCAGCCGCGCGCGGCGAAGCCGCGGGCGAGGTCGCGGACGTAGCGCTCGGCGCCGCCGAAGGCGGGATCGGCGCCGTGCGAGTTGACGAGCAGGACCCGCATCAGCCGCCGGCTTCCAGGAACAGCTCGCAGACCGAGCGGGCAGTTGCATCCCAGGAGTAGCGCTCGACCTGGGCGCGGCCGCGACGCTGCAGCTCCTCGCGGGCCGAATCGTCGCCCACGACCCCGCGAATCGCCTCCGCCCAGGCCCCAACGTCTTCCGGCGGCATCAGCATCGCTCCCTCGCCGGAGATCTCGCGGAGCGCCGGGATGTCGCTCGCGATGACCGGGCAGTCCCGCCCCATCGCCTCGAGCGCAGTGAATCCGAATCCTTCGTAGAGCGATGGAAGAAGCAGGGCTCGAGCGCCACGGTAGAGGGCGTCGAGCTCGCCGTCGCCGACATCCCTGCGGATCTCGATGTCGGCGCTGCGACGGGCGCCCCTTACGGCCGCCTCGACCTCCTCGAACCGCTCACCGCGACCGCCGACCAGGAGCAGCCGCGTCGCCGCGTCATCTGCCCGATCGAACGCCGCGACGAGCAGCGCCAGGTTCTTGTGGGCTGAGAGGTTGCCTACATAGAGAAGGTAGGGGCCGTTGGGGCCGACGTCGTAGGCCGCCTCGGAGCC
>DATMCB010000173.1:0-2640 GCA_035558835.1 Solirubrobacterales bacterium | reverse complement strand
GAAGGCGCGGACCCGGAGCAGGCCGTGGAGGACCCCCTCGCGCTCGTACCGCGACACCCGCCCGAACTCGGCCAGCCGCAGCGGCAGCTCGCGGTAGGAGTGGCGGCCGTTGTCGAAGACGAGGCAGGCCCCCGGGCAGTTCATCGGCCGGACCGCATAGCGGCGGGCGTGCTCGTCGCGGTCGCGCTCGGCCGGCTTTGTGAAGAACATGTTCTCGCGGTAGTTGTCGTAATGGCCGGAGCGGTGCCAGAGCTCCTCGTCGAGGATCTCCGGGGTCTCGATCCGGACGTAGTCGTGCTTGTCGAGCTGCTCGCGAACCTGCGCCACGATCAGGTCGAGCAGCACGGTGCCCTGCGGAAGCCAGAACGGCATCCCCGGCGACTCCTCGCTGAACATGAACAGGCCGAGCTCGGGACCGAGCCGGCGGTGATCGCGGGCCTTCGCCTGCTCGATCCGCTCGAGATGCTCGTCGAGGTCCCTGCGCGAGAAGAACGCGGTCCCGTAGATCCGGGTCAGCATCTGCCGGGTCTCGTCGCCGCGCCAGTAGGCCCCGGCCACCGAGTTCAGCTTCACGGCCTTGACCCTTCCCGTCGAGGGGGCATGCGGGCCCCGGCAGAGGTCGGTGAAGGGGCCGTTCCTGTACAGCGACACGGTCTCGACGCCCTCGTCGGCGACGAGGTCCTCGATCAGCTCGACCTTGTAGGGCTGATCCTCGGCCCGGAAGCGCTCGAGCGCCTCGGCGACTTCGATGTCGGTGCGCTCGAAGCTCTCGTCGGCGGCGATGTGTTCGGCCATCCGCTCCTCGATCCGGCCGAGGTCGGATTCGGAGACGGTGACGCCTTCGGGGAACTCGAAGTCGTAGTAGAAGCCGTTCTCGATCGGCGGCCCGATCGAGACCTTCGTCCCCGGCCAGAGCTCGCAGACGGCCGTCGCCATCACGTGAGCGGCGTCGTGGCGGATCAGGTCGAGTGCCCCGTCGCTCTTCTCGGTGACGATCTCGATGCCCTCCCCGTCGCGAAGCGGCGCGGCCAGGTCGCGGAGCTCGTCGCCGGTGCGGATCGCCAGCGCGGCCTTGGCGAGCCCGGGCCCGATCGCGGCCGCGGCATCGGCTCCGCTCGCCCCCTCGTCGAGCTCGAGCGGCGATCCGTCGGGCAGTTTCACGGTGATCGTTGCCATCGCGGCCATGCTATTGACCGCCTTCGAGCACCCGCCAGAGGACGACGCGGTTGGAGCTGCCGATCCGTTTGACGTCGTCGAAGGGCGCGAGCTGATCGCCGCCGACGACGAGGACGCGCGTGATCGCGGCCGGTGCGGCGCCGCCGCCGGGTAGCGACTCGACGGTCGCCGACGACGCCCCGCGCAGCTCCCAGCCGTAGAACTCGGCGCCGTGCTGGTCGGCGATCACGTCGGCCGGGGCGAGGAGCAGGGTCGGCTCGCCGGCGAAGCGGTTGGCGAGCTTGCGGACCCCCGGTGAGTAGTCGTCGGGGCCGACGGGGGCGTTGGCCAGGGCCAGCGCACTCGACGCCGCCGCTGCCGCCACGAACGTGACGCCGAGGAACGCGACGGCGCGTGGGCTACGGCCGCGCAGGGGCAGCGGCGCGAGCGGATCGAGGACGCCACGGGCCGCGACCAGCATCACCAGCGGGGCCAGCATCTGCAGCGCCTTGGCGTTCGTGTACGGGGTACTGCCGACGCGGGCCGCGAGCCAGATCGCCGCCGCCGCCGCGAGAGCGGCGAGGATCGCCGTCTCGGCCTGCCGCCAGGCGGCGACGATCCCGAGCGCGAGGGCGACGGCGCCGAGCAGCGCACCGAGCCAGAAGACCGGTGCCGGCACCGCCCCGTCGCCGGGATTGACACGGAAATCGCCGCTCGGCCAGATCCCGAGCACCGACGCGGGATCGACCTGGCCGAACAGGTTGCCGAGGTCGTTGTCGTACTTGGGCCGCTCCGGCTTCGCCGGGCCGCTGCCCGGCTTGCCGCCACCGGACCCGTTCGGGCCCCCACCCCCCACCGGGCGCGGGGTCCGCTCGGTGACGGCTCCGACGCTCGTCCCGAACTTGCCGATCCGGTCGAGCTCGGGCGCGGCGACGACGAGGATCAGGATCAGGCCGGCGAGCGCCGCCGGGGCGGTGCGGCGGATCACCGCACCAGCGCCGGGGGTGCGGCGGAACAGCTCGGCGGCTGCCCAGAGCGCGAAGGTGGCGGCGAGCCAGGCCAGGCCCGGCCAGCTGTAGACGTAGAGCGTCCCGGCTGCGATCACGGCGCCGGGCACGAGGGCGAGGAGGCCGCCCGCCGCCCGCTCCCGCGCCCGGGTGATGTCGCGGAGCCAGAGCGCGAAGCCGAGCAGGAAGGCCGCCTCGAAGAGCTCCTTGAAGGCGCCCTGGGCGAGATAGGTGGCGACGAGGTAGGCGAGCCCGGTCAGCACGGCGACGAGCAGCCCGCGCAGCGCCGAGAGTCGATCGAGCGCCGCGAGGGCGGCGACCGCAGCGATGACCGGGACCGCAATCGTCACTCCCGTGAAAGCGATGCTGAGCTCGCCGGTCACCTCATTGGCCGCGACCGCGAGCGCGTGCGGGCCGAGCGGATAGCCGCTGCGGATCAGGCTCGGGCTCAGTCCCTCGGGGTTCGCCAACCAGTCAG
>DATMCB010000172.1:0-3459 GCA_035558835.1 Solirubrobacterales bacterium | reverse complement strand
TCCCGCTACAAGAAGCAGTCGGGAGGCCGCGGCCAGTACGCCGACTGCCGGATCGAGGTCGAGCCGGGCGAGCCGGGGACCGGTCTCGAGTTCATCGACCAGATCAAGGGCGGGGTGATCCCCGGAGGGTTCATCCCCGCCGTCGAGGCGGGCGTCCGCGAGGCGATGGAGCACGGAACGCTGGCCGGCTACCCGGTCAAGGACGTCCGGGTCCGGCTCGTCGACGGCCGCCACCACGCGGTCGACTCCTCGGAGATGGCGTTCAAGATCTGCGCCTCGATGGGCTTCAAGGAGGCGATGGCGGGCGCCTCGCCGGCGCTTCTCGAGCCGATCGCGAAGCTGACGATCATCGCCCCCGACGACTGCGTCGGCGACGTGATCGGCGACCTCAACTCACGGCGCGGCCATCCGCTCGGGATGGAGCCGAAAGGCGGCGCCGGGATGACCGAGATCGTCGCCGAGGTGCCGATGGCCGAGGTCCTCGACTACGCCCCGGCGCTGCGCGCGGTGACCGGTGGCCGCGGCGACTACACGCTCGAGTTCGACCGCCACGAGGAGGTTCCCGGCCATCTCGCCGAGAAGGTCATCGCCGACGCCCGCGCCGCCGACGGCCAGGCCGTGGCCTGAGCCGCGATCGGTGCGATACGGAGCCGGTCGCTGGCAAGCGCCGACCGCCGAGATCCTCCCGTAGCAACTACTGAATTTTCGCCACTGGCGGTGTGCGAAGCTCGCCGCAGTGACGATCGCCCCCGCACCGTCCGCAGGTCCGCGCCGCCGCCCGCCGGCGCTCGCGGCGATCCTGCTCGTGGTGCTCGCGGCAGTGACGCTCATCGCCGCGGCAGCCGCTCCGGGCCCGGCCGAGGCCGAGACGGTCAAGGTCGACCTAGTCGCCAAGCACCGGAAGGTGACGATCGCGCCGGGCGTGAAGATGAAGGCCTGGACCTTCAACGGCAAGGTGCCGGGGCCGGTGATCCGCGTCGAGGAGGGCGACACGATCGAGGTGGCGCTGCGGAACGCCGATCGGATGATGGCCCACTCGGTCGACTTCCACGCCGCGCAGGTCTCGCCGCAGCACGGCTTCGCCGACGTCCCGCCCGGCGAGACGCGGACGTTCTCGTTCGTCGCCCGCCGCCCCGGCGTCTTCCTCTACCACTGCGGGACGAGCCCGGTCCTCCAGCACATCGGGATGGGCATGTACGGGGCGATCCTCGTCGATCCCGCCGGCGGCCGGGCGCCGGCTCGCGAGAAGGTCCTGGTCCAGAGCGAGTTCTACGGCCCGGTCGAGCACGGCCTGATCCATCCCACCTACAGGGCGATGCAGACCCGGGACCCGACCTTCGCCGCCTTCAACGGCCGGGCCTTCCATTACCGCGACAACCCGATCGACGTCCCGGTCGGGGAGCCGGTCCGCCTCTACGTCGTCGCGGCCGGGCCGACGCTGGGCAGCGACTTCCACGTCGTCGGCGAGATCTTCGACGCCGTCCAGCCGGACGGCAACCCACTCGACGTGCTCAGCGGCGTCTCGACCTACGGGGTTCCCGCCGGCGGCGGGGCGGTGTTCGAGCTCAGCTTCGACGAAGCCGGCCGCTATCCGTTCGTGACGCACTCGTTCCGCTGGGCCGACGCCGGCGCCCTCGGGTTCTTCGAGGCGAGCTGAGTGATATGACAGAGAAGGGCCAGGTGAACCGATGATCGAGGACAAGCCGGGGGGTGAGCCGGCGGGCAGCAGCCGCGCGCTGACGCTCGCGACGATCTCGTTCACGGTCTGCTTCTACGCCTGGGCGCTGCTCGGCCCGCTCGGCCCCGACCTCCAGGAGCAGCTCGACCTCAGCGACGGTCAGCTCGCGCTCGCGGTCTCGATCCCGGTCGTGCTCGGATCGCTGATGCGGATCCCCCTGGGAGTGTTCGCCGCCCGTTACGGCGGTCGCGCCGTCTTCACGGCGCTGATGGCGTTCACGCCGCTGCCGCTGATCGGCCTCGCCCTCTTCAACGACAGCTACGGCGCGGTGCTTGCCTTCGGCCTCCTGCTCGGATTCGCCGGCGCCTCCTTCGCGGTCGGAGTGCCGTTCGTCAACCGCTGGTACCCGCCGGAGCGCCAGGGGTTCGCGCTCGGGATCTACGGGATGGGGATGGGAGGGACCGTCCTCGGAGCGCTGACGGCGCCTGCGATCGCCGACGCGACGAGCATCGACGTACCGTTCGTGCTGGCCGCCGCCGTCGTCGCCGCGATGGCCGCCACGTTCTGGCTGCTCGCCAGGGACGCCCCCGCGCCGGCGCCGCCGCCGAGCACGATGCTCTCTGCGCTGTCCTCGTTCCGGGGGCGCGGCAGCGGCCGCGCCTGGGCGTTGACGCTGTTCTACTTCGTCGCGTTCGGCGGGTTCGTCGCGATGTTCCTCTACCTGCCGAAGCTGCTCGTCGACGTGCACGATCTGACCAAGACCGACGCGGCGGCGCGGGCGGCCGGCTTCGCGCTGCTGGCCGTGATCGCCCGGCCGGTCGGCGGCATCCTCTCCGACCGGATCGGGGCCAAGTCGATCCTGGTCGCCTCGTTCGTGGGCACGGCGGTGCTCGCGCTCGTTCTCGCCGGCACCTACGAGCACATGGTTCCGTTGACGATCGCCTGCCTGACGCTCGCCGTATTCCTCGGGCTCGGCACCGGCGCCGTCTTCAAGCTCGTTCCCGAGTGGTTCCCGGAGCGCGTCGGCGCCGTCACCGGCGTCGTCGGCGCCGCCGGCGGGCTCGGCGGGTTCTTCCCGCCACTGGTCATGGCGCTGGTCAAAGCGGAGACCGGCGGCTACGCCCTCGGCTTCGTGTTGATGGCCGCAGCCTCTGCGATAGCGTTGCTCGTCATCAGGGCGGAGCGAGGATCTGCAGGAAAAGCCGGGTCGAGGACCGACTCGCCGTCAGTCGCCTCGGTCCCATGAGCGAAGGCCGCGCACGGCTGCGCGCACGTCAGTTCTTCGGGCCCAGCGACCGCTCCGCCGACGGCTGGAACGAGGTCTCCACCTACGCCCGCGACTGGGAGCGGGCCTACCGCAACCGCTGGCAGCACGATCGCGTCGTCCGCTCGACACATGGCGTCAACTGCACCGGCTCCTGCTCGTGGAAGATCCACGTCAAGGACGGGCTCGTCACCTGGGAGACCCAGGAGACCGACTATCCGACGAACGGCCGCGACACCCCCGACTACGAGCCCCGCGGATGTCCCCGCGGCGCGTCGTTCTCGTGGTACATCTACTCGCCGCTTCGGCCCAAGCACCCGTACGTGCGCGGCGTCCTGCTCGAGATGTTCCGCGAGGCGAAGGCCGGCGGCGCCGATGCCGTCGAGGCCTGGGAGTCGATCGTCTCCGATCCCGACCGCGCCCGCGCCTACAAGTCGCAGCGCGGCAAGGGCGGCTTCCTCCGCGCGACGTGGAAGGAGGCCGCCGAGCTCATCGCCGCCGCCCACGTCCACACGAC
>DATMCB010000171.1:0-13024 GCA_035558835.1 Solirubrobacterales bacterium | reverse complement strand
GATCGCCTCCTCCGGCACCCCTCCCCCCTGCGCCGAGAGCCGATCGGCCACGGTCAGGAGCGTCGTGTCGACCGACTGCGGAGCGGTCCGGCTCAGGTAGTCCCAGATCCGCCGCGGCGGCAACGGCCGCTCGCGGACCATGAAGCCGAGGACGAGGTGATCGCGTGTGATCGCCGCCAGGTGCTCGGCGAACCGGCGCGACGTGCGCAGCCGCCTGCAGAGCGCGGCGACCATCTCCGCCCCGATGGCATCGTGGCCGAGGAAGCTGACCCATCCGTCGCGCTCGGTACGCGTTGCCGGCTTGCCGATGTCATGGAGGAGCGCCGCCCAGCGCAGCGCGTCGCCGCGGGTCAGCTCGTCGGCGAGCGGCGATGCAAGGAGCTCCGCCACCGCGTCGGCCGCATCGCCGCAGTAGGTCGGCAGGTCGTTTTCGACCTCGAGCGCGCGCCGCAGGACCTCGATCGTGTGGTCGTGGGCGTCGAGGTGGTGGTTGGCGCTCTGGCCGACGCCGCGCATCGCGGCGACCTCGGGGAGGACCACCGCGGTCGCCTCGAAGCGGTCGAGCATCCCGAGCCCGGCGAGCGGCTCCGGCCCCGACAGGAGCCCGGCAAGCTCGGCGAACTGCCGCTCCCCGGCCGGCTCGGCGGCCCGCGGCGCCTCGCGGCGGGCGAGCGCGACCGTCTCCGGCTCGGGCTCGATGCCGATCCGGGCCGCGAAGCGGGCCCCGCGGAGGACCCGCAGCGGATCGTCGGCGAACGAGCGCTCCGAGCAGGCGCGGAGGATGCCCGCCTCGAGGTCGTGCAGGCCGGCGGTCGGGTCGATCGGCGAGCCGCCGGCAAGCGGCACCGCGATCGCGTTGACCGTGAAGTCACGCAGCCGCAAATCGACCTCGATCGACCCGCCGCGCAGGCCGGCGATGTCGATCTTCCAGTTCCCGTCGTGGTCGACGACCCGCCAGGTGTCGAAATCGCCGGAGAGCTCGAACGGGTGGCCGCCGACCTCGGAGGCGAGGCCGCGCGCCGCCGCCGCGACGTCGCCGGCGAAGGCGATGTCGACGTCGACGACGTCGCCGCCGAGGACTGCGTCACGGACCGCTCCGCCGACGACCCAGGCGCGGTCGGAGACGTCGCGGAGCCCGGAGCGGGCCACCTCGATGGCCGGAGCGGCACCGAACCGCTCCTCGAGCCGCGTCAGGTGGACGGCGCCCGACACGCGCTCAGCCCCGGAAGGCCCGCGGGACCCGGGCGCTGAGTCCGCAGGTGATCTCGTAGTTGATCGTGCCGAGGCTCTCCGCCAGCTGCTCGGCGTTGACCTCCTCGCCGTCCTGCTCGCCGATCAGGACCGCGGGCTCGCCGGGCACGACCTCGGTCTCGGGGCCGAGGTCGACGGTCAGGTTGTCCATCGAGATCGTGCCGACGAGCGGATAGCGGCGGCCGCGGATCAGGACATCGCAGGCGTTCGAGAGCCCGCGCCGGAAGCCGTCCCCGTAGCCGGTCGGCAGCACTGCCACCCAGACATCCCCGGGCGCCTTCCAGGTCCGGCCGTAGCCGGCCGACTCGCCGGCGTGGAAGCGCTTGACGTCGGCGACGTAGGTGTGGAGCGAGAGCGCCGGCTCGAGGCCGAGGGGACGCGGGTCGCGACCGAACGGATCGAGCCCGTAGACCGCCACCCCGCAGCGGACCATCCCGAAGTGGAACTCGGGACCGCGCAGCGTCGCGGCGCTGTTGGCGGCGTGGAGCGTGATCTCCGGATGGCGCTCCTGGATCGGCAGCGCCACCTCGCGGAAGCGCTCGAGCTGCTCGCGGAGGTAGCTCTCGTCGTCCTCGTCGGCGGTCGCGAAGTGGGTCCAGACGCCGGCCAGATCGATCCGCTCGTCGGCTGCCGCCGCGTCGGCGAGGCGACCGACCCCGAACGGCTCCCGCTCGCCGAGCCGGCCCATGCCGGTGTCGTACTTGACGTGGATGCGGGGCCGGAAGCCGAACATGCCGGCCCGCTCGGCCAGCTCGGTCAGGAACTCCGCCGTCCAGACGGTCAGCTCGGCCCGCGCCTGCAGCGCGACGTCGAGCTCGGCGCCGGTCAGCGCCCCCATCACGAAGATCGGGACCTGCGCCCCGACCCGCTCGCGCAGCTCGAAGGCCTCGGTCGCGGTCGCGACGGCGAGCCTCGTCGCGCCGCCGCGCAGCGCGGCTTCGGCGCACTCGCCCATCCCGTGTCCGTAGCCGTCGGCCTTGACGACCGCGCAGAGCTCGGTGCCGGCGCTCAGCTTCCCGGCCAGCAGCGCGCAGTTGCGCTCGACGGCACCGAGGTCGACGATCGCCGTGACCCGCTGGAACGGGTCGTGTGCGCTCAACGAGACAGCCCCCCGGGCAGCGACTCGATCACGTCTCCGGCGATCACCGACTCGGCTCCGACCCGCTCCGCCGCGAGGCGCCCGGCGCGGGCGTGAGCGTGGACGCCGGCGCAGGCCGCCGCGAAGGGCGCGATCCCGCGGGCGATCAGCGCCCCGATCGTCCCCGAGAGGACGTCGCCGGTACCGGCCGTCGCCAGGCCCGGGCTGTCGAGCGCGTTGACGGCGATGCGCTCGCCGTCGGCGACGATCGTGTCGTCCCCCTTGAGGACGACGACCGCGCCGGAGTCGGCGCTCGCTCGCCGCGCCTCCCGGAGCCGGTGGGCGGAGATCTCCTCCGACTCGCGGCCGAGCAGCCGGCCGAGCTCGCCGGCATGCGGGGTCAGCACGGTCGGGGCGGTCCGGGCGCGGAGCAGCGCGAGATCGGTCCCGAGCGCGTTCAGCCCGTCGGCGTCGATCAGGAGCGGCACCGGGATCCGCGGCGCGAGATCGCGCGCGAGCGCGAGCGAGTCGTCGCTGCGGCCGAGGCCGGGGCCGAGGACGACGCAGGCGGAGCGCTCGGCGCGCTCGAGGACCGGCGCCGCGGCGCCGGCGCCGAATCCGGCACCGACCTGCTCGAGGCCGATCGTCATCACCTCGGTCAGCTTCACCTCGAGGATCGGCTCGAGATCGGCCGGGCAGGCGACCGTCGCATAGCCCGCGCCGGCGCGGATCGCGGCCCGCGCCGCCATGCAGGGGGCGCCGGTCAGCCCGCGGGAGCCACCGACGACGAGCACATCGCCGGAGCTGAACTTCGTCGACTCGGCGCCACGCCTCGGCTGCAGATCGAGCACGGCCGCCTCGATCGTCCCGGCGACCGGCTCGCCCGGGGCGTCGCCCGGGATCCCGATCGGGGCGACTACGAGGCGGCCGGTGCGCCACTTGCCGGGCGCGATGTGGTGGCCGGCCTTGGCGACGTGGAAGGTGACGGTGACGTCGGCTTCGACCGCAGCCCCTGCGATCTCGCCGTTCGACGCGTCGACGCCGGATGCGAGGTCGCAGGCGACCACCGGCGCGCCGGCGTCGTCGATCGCCTCGACGGCCGTCTTGGCGGCGCCGTGCGGGGCGCCCTCGAACCCGGTCCCGAAGATCGCGTCGACGATCACTCCGGAGCCCGCCAGAGCCGCCGCCCATCCATCCTCGGCGACGACCCGCGCGACGCCGGGCGCGAGCCGCTCGAGGTTC
Organism: Solirubrobacterales bacterium; assembly: GCA_035558835.1. GTDB lineage: Bacteria > Actinomycetota > Thermoleophilia > Solirubrobacterales > 70-9 > RHKX01. The sequence continues at coordinate 9,453 of DATMCB010000171.1, read as the reverse complement.
GCGGTCGAGTCGGGGCTGAGCTCGTCGAGCGGCCAGATCGAAAGCACCTCGACCTCGTGGCCGGCGGCGCCCAGCAGTCTCGCGGCGACCATCCCATCGCCGCCGTTGTTGCCCTTGCCGGTGACGATCCGGATCGGCCCCGGCCGGGCCGCCAGCTCGGTCTCGCGGGCGAGGGCGGCGCCGGCGACCTCCATCAGCTCGAGCGAGGGAATGCCCCGCTGGTCGATCGCCCAGCGATCCATGCCGGCCATGCCGGCGGCGTCGTAGAGCGGCTCGAGCCAGTCGGGTGCCGTCACGCCCCCAGCCTACGTGCTGGGACCGGCAGGCCCGGCGAGCACGACCGCGGCGGCGTTGTCCCGCGAGTGGGTCAGCGAGACCGCCAGGCTGACGCCGCGCTCGGCGGCCAGCGCCGCGGCCCGGCCGTGCAGCCGGAGCGCCGGCGCGGGCCCGCCGACGACCTCGACATCGCGCGGCCCACAGCCGCCGCCGAGAGCCTTGATCGCCGCTTCCTTGGCGGCGAAGCGCGCCGCCAGATGACGGCCGGGGCGGGCCCGGTCCGCGCAGGCGGCCAGCTCGCCGGGCCGGAACAGCCGCTCGGCGAGCCTCGGCCTGCGTTCGAGGGCCCGCTCGACCCGATCGATCTCGATCAGGTCGATCCCGAGCGCCGCGACGCCCGGGACCGCGGTCACGGGACGATCACCGCCGAGGAGGTCGTCGTGTCCCCCTCGGGCTGGTCCTGGACTCCGAGCGTCACGCCGGCGACGGAGCGATCGCCGTCGACCTTGCTGCCGCCGATCAGGAAGTCGAGCGCGTTCAGGTACGGCCGCGCCGACTCGATGTCGGCGTCGGACTCGCCGGTGCTGTCGATCAGGTCCATGATCGGCGCGAAGTTGACGAACACGCTCGGCGTCAGGTCGTTGCCGAGGTCGTCCTCGGCAGCCTGGAAGGTGTCCGAGTCGCCGAGCGTCTCCGACGGCGAGAGGACGTCCTGGGCGGTGTCGGCGCCGGCCGCGATGACGACCTTGTCGTCCTGGACCGCGACCTCGGCGCCGATCGGCGCGCCCTGCGCCTGCAGGTCGAAGCCGTCGGAGCTCGGCGAGACCTTGACCCCGCGCGTCTTCCCGAGCGCACCCTGCAGCTTCGAGACCGCGCCCTCGGCGGCCTGCGTGTCGTCGGTGGTGATCACGAGGCCGCCGCCGAGGCCGAAGATCGACGTCCCCTGGACGAAACCGCCGACATCGCCGATCCAGGCGAGGTCCTGCTCGAGGTTGAGGCCGGTCGCATCCTGGAACGCCTGGACCGGGTCGACCTGTGCCGCCGCCCGCGGAGCCGCCTGCTCGAATCCGGCCTCGAAGCCGGCCTTGAACTGGGCGATCGAGCTCGCGATCTGATCGCCGACGCCGCCGGCCGCGAAGGCGAACCAGGAGTCGGCCGGGAGCGTCGTCAGCAGCTCGGTCGGGTCGGGAGCGTTGTCGGCGGCCGGGGCCGAGGCGCCGAGGCTGAACGAGCTGTCGGTGACCGAGCCCCACGCGTCGATCGGGCCGTCGCTCATACCGGCGAGCTGGTCCTCGATCTGCTTGAGCTGGTCGGCGGGCACGGCGCCGGAGCTCTTGACGAGATCGAGCGCCTTCTGCGGATCGGCGTAGAGCGAGAAGACGGTGTCGTCGGGGACCTCGTCGAGGCCGGTCGTCGAGTCGTCGACGCCGGCGAAGTCGTCGCCGTCGGCGGCGTCGATCGCGTCCTCCACGCCCTGCATGCTGCCGGCGAGCAGGAAGTCACCGTCGATCCCGACCGCGGCGTTGTCGCTGCTGACCGTGAGCTGGACGCCCTTGTAGTCCTGTTGCCGCGTCTTCTCCTTGCCCTCGGCGGCGGCCTTGTCGACGAACGACTGGGCGGCGTCGGCGTCGGTCACGGCGACGACGGCCGCGCCTTCGACCTCCTCGGCGCGGCTGTCGTAGCCGTTGACGAAGAAGCCGGCGCGGGTGCCGAGCCAGGGGGCGATGTCGTTCTCGTAGGTGAAGTGGCCGCCGTTCTCGGCGAGCGACTGGTCGAGCGCGTCGTGGATCTTCCCGGAGACGTCGTCGGTGACGAGCAGCTTGCCGAGCGCCGAGTTCAGGTCGTCGCTGAGGCTGCCCTCGGGCCGGAGCACGGCCTCCATGTAGAAGGGGGTGTCGGCCGGGGTCATCGTGGCCGGGTCGGGGCCGAGGTCGGTGGTGCTGCTCGAGTCGCTGCCGCAGGCGGCCAGCGCCAGAGCGGCGACGGCGAGAAAGCAGGCTGTCGTGAGGGAGAGAAGTCTGGTTCGCATCGGCGGGACTCTAGAGATTGCCGGCGCGGAAGCGACCGGCCCGCCTACTCGACGGTGACCGTCTTCGCCAGGTTGCGGGGCTGGTCGACGTTGAGCCCGAGCTGGCGGGCCGTGTGGTAGGCGAGGAGCTGGAGCGGGATCACGGCGAGGATCGGCTGGAGGATCCAGTCGGTGCGCGGGATGAACAGGGTCTGGTCCGCCGACTCGGCGACCTCGTCGGAGCCCTCGGTGCCGATCGCGATCACGTCGGCGCCGCGGGCACGGACCTCGGCCATGTTCGAGAGCATCTTGTCGAGGACCGGCATGTCGGTCGCCACGCAGACGACCGGCGTCGTCTCGTCGAGCAGCGCGATCGGGCCGTGCTTCATCTCGCCGGCCGCGTAGGCGTCGGAGGGGATGTAGGAGATCTCTTTCATCTTCAGCGCCCCCTCGAGGCAGATCGGCAGTCCGATGTGCCGGCCGAGGTAGAGGAAGAAGCGCCCCTCCGCGTGGCTGCGGGCGATCGCCCGGATCCGCTCGTCGCTGCTCGCGATCGTCTCGGCGATCTTGCTCGGGAGCGTCTTCAGCTCGCCGATCAGCTCGACGAGCCGGTCGTGGTCGATGTGGTCGCGCGCCTGGGCGAGCCAGAGCCCGATCAGGTAGATCGCCGCGACCTGGCTGGTGAAGGTCTTGGTCGCGGCGACGCCGATCTCGAGCCCGGCGCGGGTGTAGAGGACGGAGTCGGCATCGCGGGTCGCCTGGCTGCCCATCACGTTCGTGATCGCGAGGACGTGGGCGCCGCGCTCGCGGGCGAGCCGCATCGCAGCGAGCGTGTCGGCCGTCTCCCCCGACTGGGTGATCCCGATGACGAGGTCGTCGGTACCGATCACGGGGTCCCGGTAGCGGTACTCGGAGGCGATGTCCATCTCGACCGGGACCCGCGCCCAGGTCTCGATCGCGTAGCGGCCGACGAGGCCCGCGTGGTAGGAGGTCCCGCAGGCGACGATGACGACGCGGCGGACCTTCGCGGCCTGCTCGGGGGTCAGCGTCAGCTCGCTGAGGTCGACCTTGTCGGTCTCGGGCAGGCGGTCGGTGATCGTCTCGGCGACCGCGTCGGGCTGCTCGTGGATCTCCTTCATCATGAAGGTCGGGTAGCCGCCCCGCTCGGCAGCCTCCTCGTCCCAGGTGACCTCCTCGAGGTCGCGGCTGTGCGGGGTTCCGTCGGCGGCGGTGATGCCGACGCCGTCGGGGGTGATCGTCACGATCTCGCCGTTCTCGATCTGCATGACCTCCCGCGTCTCGCGCAGGAACGCCGGGATCGCCGAGGCGAGGAAGGTCTCCCCCTCGCCGACGCCGATCACCAGCGGGCACTCCTGGCGGGCGCCGACGAGCAGCTCGGGATGGTCGACGTGCATCGCGACGAAGGCGTAATGGCCGCGGAGATCGGCGAAGGCCGCGCGAACGGCGGCCGTCAGGTCACCGTCGTAGTGACGCTCGATCAGGTGGGCGACGACCTCGGCGTCGGTCTCGGAGCTGAACTCGTGACCGTCGGCGAGCAGATCGCGGCGCAGCTCGGTGTGGTTCTCGACGATCCCGTTGAGGACGATGTTGACCTCGCCCTGCTCGTCGCTGTGCGGGTGGGCGTTCTCCTCGGTGACGCGGCCGTGGGTCGCCCAGCGGGTGTGGGCGAGACCGATCGTCGCGTCGGCCTCGGCGACGGCGACGGCGCCCTCGTCACGCGGCTCGGCGACCGCGGCGCGCAGGTTCGCGAGGTTGCCGACGGCTCGGACCGAATCGATGTGCCCGTTGTCGAGCAGGGACAGGCCGGCGGAGTCGTATCCGCGGTACTCGAGCTTCTCGAGGCCGGCGATCAGGAGATCGCGACATGGCCTCTTGCCCACATATCCGACGATGCCGCACATGGAGCCTCCGGGGTTGAAGAGGACGAGAAAGGATAAGGGCCGACCCCGGCCCGGGCAAATCGGCGCCCCAGCCGGCTGCGGGAGCGGTCAGCCGAGCTCGCGGCGGGCGACGGCGACGAGGCGGCCGAGGACCTGCTCGCACTCGGCCTCGTCCGGTGCCTCGACCATGACCCGGACGAGCGGCTCGGTTCCCGACGGGCGGACGAGGACGCGGCCGCGGCCCTCGAGCCCGGCGCCCTCGCGGCCGACCGCCTCCCAGAGGCCGGTGGCCGCCGCCAGAGCCTCCCGCCCCGGCACCGGGACGTTCTCGAGGCGCTGCGGGAGCTTCTCGATCGGGCGGCGCTCCGCAAGCGGCTCGCCGCCGAGCGCCTGCATGACGAGGAGCGCGGCGGCGAGGCCGTCGCCGGTCGTCGCGAAATCCGTCCAGATGATGTGTCCCGACTGCTCGCCGCCGATCGTCCAGCCGCGCTCGACGAGCTCCTCGATCACGTAACGGTCCCCGACCTTGGTCGTCGCGACTTCGATCCCGGCCGTGTCCATCGCCTGGTGGAAGCCGTAGTTGCTCATCACGGTGACCGCGACGCCGCCCGGCAGCGACCCGGACCCGCGGAGGTGGAGGGCCGCCAGCGCAACGATCTCGTCGCCGTCGAACTCGCGGCCCTCGGAGTCGACCGCGAGCATCCGGTCGCCGTCGCCGTCGAAGGCGAAGCCGATCTCGGCGCCATGCTCGGCGACGGCGCCGGCGACGTTGTCGAGGTGGGTCGAACCGCAGCCCTCGTTGATGTTGCGGCCGTCGGGCTCGGCGCCGATCGTCACGAGGTCGGCGCCGAGGCGCTCGAAGGCGGCCGGCGCGGCGCGATAGGTGGCGCCGTTGGCGCAGTCGACGACGATCCTGCGGCCGCTGAGGTCGAGGTCGAACGCGGACGCGAGCGCGCGCAGGTAGTCGTCGAGGGCGCCCTCGAGCTTGCGGATCCGCCCCGAGGCGGCACCGGTCGCGGGGCCGGCGGCGACCCGCGCCTCGACCCGCGCCTCCTCGGCGTCGTCGAGCTTCGTCCCCTCACGGTCGAAGAACTTGATCCCGTTGTCGCGCCAGGGGTTGTGGGAGGCGGAGACGACGGCGCCGAGGTCGAAGCCGTGCTTGCGGACGAGGATCGCCGCGGCGGGGGTCGGCAGTACGCCGCCGAGGAAGACGTCGGCGCCGGCGGCGGCGAGGCCGGACGCGAGCGCCGACTCGAGCATGTGCCCGGACTCGCGGGTGTCGCGGACGATCAGGACCTGCGGGCGGTCGCCGCGAAGCTCGGCGGCGGTCGCGCGGCCGAGCGCGAGCGCGAGCTCGGGCGTCAGCACCTCCCCGACCGGGCCGCGGACGCCGTCGGTCCCGAACAGCTTCGCTCCGTCAGCCATGGCGGTAGATCATTAACGATGAAGCGCTGATCCGGCGAGTGCCGGAGCGAAACTGACGTTTACCGAAGCGGAACTAACGTTTACTGAACTGAGGACGCTTGCGGGCCTTCTTGAGGCCGGCCTTCTTGCGTTCCTTGCGGCGATCGTCGCGCGTCAGCATGCCGCGTCGCTTGAGGTCGCCGCGGAGCTCGGGCTCGAGCGCCGTCAGCGCCCGAGCGACGCCGTGGCGAACCGCGCCGGCCTGGCCGCTGATGCCACCGCCGTGGACGCGAACCCTGACGTCGACGGTGCCCTCGTAGCCGGCGGTGACGAGCGGCTGACGGGCGAGCGCCTGGTGCTGGCTGCTCTTGAAGTACTCCTCGATGCCGCGATCGTTGATCTGGAACGAACCGTCGCCGGCACGGACGATGACCCGGGCGACGGCGCTCTTGCGCTTGCCGGTCGCCTGGATCCGGGTGTCGGCCGGGACCGTGACCGTACGCGGGGCGATCGCATCGTCGTCCTCGTCGGCGGTGGCTGCGGCCTCGCGGGCGCGGCGCTCCTCCTCCTCGGCCTCGCGGGCGGCCCGCTCCTCGGCGGTCAGCTCGCGCTCCTCGCCGATCGCGATCGGCTCGAGGTCGGCGCCGGGAACGACGTCCTTCTTGGCGGTCTGCGTGGGCTTGGGAGCCGACCTCTCGGCGGCCGGCTGCTCCTCGGCGGGGGCGGCTTCCGCGGGCTTCTCGGCCTCCGCGGCGGGCTGCTCGGCGACAGGCTGCTCGGGTTCGGCGTCGGCAGCGGGCTGCTCGGCCTGCTCCTCGGCGGGGGGCGTCTCGGGCTCCTCGGCGCCGGCGGGCTGCTCGGCCTGCTCCTCGGCTGCGGGCTGCTCCTCCGCCGGGGCCTCCTCGGCTGCGGCTTCGGGCTGCTCGGGCTCGGCCTCGGGCGTCTCTTCGTTCTCGCCCTGCTCGCGCTCGGCGTCTTCGCTCACTTGCTCACCTCCAGAGGCTTCGGCTGCTGCGCGGCGTGGGGATGGTCCGGCCCGGAGTAGACCTTGAGCTTGAGCAGCTGCTTGCGGGCCATCTTGTTGCGGGGAAGCATCCCCTTGACGGCGCGGCGGATGACGTCCTCGGGCTTGCGGTCGAGCATCTCCTCGAGGGTGCGGGAGCGGATCCCACCCGGGTAGCCGCTGTGCCGGTAGTAGCGCTTGCTCTTCAGCTTGTCGCCGGTGACCGCGATCTTCTCGGCGTTGACGACGACGATGAAGTCGCCGACGTCGCAGTGTGGCGTGTACTCCGGCTTCCGCTTGCCTCGCAGGGCATCGGCGATCCGGGTCGCGAGTCGGCCGAGGGTCTGGCCCTCGGCGTCGACGACGTACCAGTCGCGCGTGCGGTTCTCGGGTGTCGCTACGTAGGTCTTCATTCCGCGAAACAGCCGCGTTCCGACCCGGACGGGTCCCACGCGGCCGGCGGGATGATAGCCATTGCGGCGCGGCGCCGAGCGCGGCCCGGGCCGGGGCCGGGAAGGCCGCCGGAAGGCGATTCCCGGCGGCCGGGGACGCGGTTATACTGCCGCCCGCTAAAGGACCTGCCGAATTCCCGGGCGCACGCGTCCGGGAGGCGGGGGAACCGCACGGGAGCCGGACCCGACAGGAGACGGCGACCATGGGGCGAATCCAGGCACCGAAGCCAGGTAGCGCTGCTCTTTCCGCGCGAGCCCGACAGCTAACCCCGTAGGCCCGAACGAAAGAGAAGAAGGACTTGAGCCCACGCGCCGCGCGTACGCGAACGACCACGACGAGGATCGTCAGCCTCGCTGCCTTCGCGACGCTCGCCGCCCTGTTGAGCTGGGTCGCCGTGGCGAGCGGCGACGGCGGCATCGGCACGCCGGACGCGCCGAAGGTCAAGGACGTCGTCTGCCGCGATCGCTGCCTCGACGTCCGGACCGTGACCGAGACCGGTCGCGTCGAGGTCACCGGCAAGGCGCTCGAGGACATCACCGAGGTGAAGTTCCCCGGCGCCGACGGCCGGATCGAGGTCGAGCCCTCCTCGGTCGGCGCCGAGAACGTCACCGCGAAGGTCCCGACCGGCGCGACCAGCGGCAAGGTCGTCGTCGTAACCCGCTATGGCGCGAAGGCGAAGTCGCCCGACGAGATCAAGGTCAAGCCCGAGGATGCGATCCGGTCCGTCAACGGCTTCGCGGTGCGGCGCGCCGACGCGCAACCGAAGACCGCCTACTTCGACGGCAAGAAGGACATCGCCCTCGACTACCTGTTCGAGGCAGACGGCCCGGCCGACATCCGCGTCGACATCGTCTCCAAGAAGAGCGGCAAGACGATCGACTCGATGATCCAGAGGAACAGGCAGCCGTTCTCCAACCAGACGGTCGTCTGGGACGGCCTCGACGCGAAGGGCAAGCCGCCGCGGAACGGCAAGTACCGCTTCAAGGTGACCGCCCTCGGCGGCGAGGGCGGCACCGGCGAGGCCACCGGGTTCGCCTACTACGGCTACAAGTTCCCGCTCCGCGGCAAGCACTATTACGGGGACGGCCTCGGTGCCGGCCGCGGCCATCAGGGCCAGGACGTCTTCGCCAAGTGCGGGACCAAGATCGTCGCCGCTCGCGGCGGCAAGGTCCAGACCAACGCATACCAGTCCGCCGCCGGCTACTACGTCGTCATCGACGGCAAGAAGACCGGCGAGGACTACGCCTACATGCACATGGAGAAGAAGGGCCGCCCGAAGGAGGGCTCACGCGTCAAGACCGGCGAGATGATCGGCCGCGAGAGCGACACCGGCGACGCCCAGGGCTGCCACCTCCACTTCGAGATCTGGTCCGCCCCGGGCTGGTACGAGGGCGGCCACGTCCTCAACCCGACCCGTCCCCTGAAGAAGTGGGACAAGTGGAGTTGAGCGCCGGCTGCTGAAGCCGCGGCATCTCCATCGGCTGAGAGGGGAAGCGCCGAGAAGCTGGCTCCGAGGGCGTAGTGGGCGGGATCACCCCCGTATGCGGGGCCAATCACGCCCAATGACGGTCAGCGGCCTGGTCCCCTTCGCTGCCACAACCGGGCCCTCCTCGGGCGTCGGTCCGCGGGGCCTATTCCCACTCGATCGTCGCCGGCGGCTTGCTGGAGATGTCGAGGGCGACGCGGTTGACGCCGGCGACCTCGTTGATGATCCGGTTCGAAGCGCGCTCGAGGAGGTCGTAGGGAAGGCGGGCCCAGTCGGCGGTCATGGCGTCGTCGGAGGTGACGGCGCGGATCACGATCGGGTAGGCGTAGGTGCGGCCGTCGCCCTGGACGCCGACGGAGCGGACGACCGGGAGGACGCAGAAGGACTGCCAGAGGTCGCGGTAGAGGCCGGCGGCGCGGATCTCCTCCTGGAGGACCGCGTCGGCCTCGCGGAGGATCTCGAGGCGCTCCTCGCTGACCTCGCCGCCGACGATGCGGATCGCGAGGCCGGGCCCCGGGAACGGCTGGCGCCAGACCATCCGGTCGGAGAGGCCGAGCTCGGATGCGACGGCGCGGACCTCGTCCTTGAAGAGCATCCGCAGCGGTTCGACGAGCTCGAACTCGAGGTCCTCGGGGAGACCGCCGACGTTGTGGTGCGACTTGATCGTCGCGGCGCCGGTGCCGCCACCGGACTCGATCACGTCCGAGTAGAGGGTCCCCTGGACGAGGTAGCCGACGTCGGGGAGCTTCAGCGCCTCCTCCTCAAAGACGCGGATGAACTCCTCGCCGATGATCTTCCGCTTTCGCTCCGGCTCGTCGACGCCGGCGAGGCGGTCAAGGAAGCGCTTGCGGGCGTCGACGTGGATCAGCTTGATGCCGAGGCCCTCGCGGAACGTCTCGACGACCTGCTCGGCCTCGCCCTT
>DATMCB010000170.1:0-3625 GCA_035558835.1 Solirubrobacterales bacterium | reverse complement strand
GACGACATGCGCCGGCAGCGACTCGTCGTACGCGGCGGCGATCCGGTCGAAGTTCTCCTCGCTCATCCCGCCGGCATCGTCGCAACTCCCGCCCCCTCGAGCACGGTCGCCATCGCCTCCGCCGCGGCCGGATAGCTGTAGCGCGAGGCCGCGCCGGGATCCGGCCCCTCGAGGGCACCGCCGAGCATCCCGGCGAGCGCGGTCGCGATCGCCTCGGGATCGTCGGCGGCGACGATCGGGGCGATGCCGGCGTCGGCCGCGATCCGGCCGGCCTCGGTCCCGGCGGCGAGCGCGAGCACGGGAACGCCGGCGGCGAGGTACTCGAAGAGCTTGAAGTTGACGAGCTGCGAGCGGGTCGGCTGGGCGAGCAGCAGGAGCGCGTCGGCCTCGCGCTGGAGGGCGAGCGAGGTCTCCCGCGGCAGCGACCCGAGCAGGCTGACCTTCACCGGCTGGAGCTCCCGGCGCTCGAACATCGCCCGCTCGGCGGGTTGCAGCGGCCCTGCGATCGCCACCTCGAGCTTGCCGGCCTGCTCGGGCGAGCCGGCGGCGAGCCGGGCGAGCGCGGTCACGAACGGCGCCGGGTCGCGGCCGTAGCTGCCGAACCGGCCGGTGTAGAGGAGGGTGGTCCGCCCGGGCGCGAGCAGGCCCTTCGCCGCGGCCCGTGCCTCGGGGCCCGGATCCTCGTCGGGATCCCAGGCGTTCGCGATCACGACCGGGTCGGCGATGCCGCGCTCGCGAAGGTCGGCCGCCGCCGGCTCGCTGACGCAGACGACGCGGTCGGCGGCGCCGAGGCGGAGTCGCTCGAGCCGCTCGTCGAGGCGGCGCTGCAGCCGCGTCGGGAACGCAGGGCGGAGCGGCTCGAACGTCCAGGCGTCGCGGACGTCGGCGACCCAGGGAACGCCGCGGCGGCGCAGGGCGTGGCCGATCGTGTGGGCGGACTCGGGGGGCGAGGTCGTGAGCACGCAGTCGAAGTGGTGCTCGCGATGGGCGGCGAGCGCGGTACGGCGCGCGAACGGCGTCCAGGCGATCGCGAGCGGCTCCGGCACGATCACCTTGCCGAGCGGGTGCGGCCGTCCCGAGTAGGAGTCGGAGTCGAACAGCGAGTCCACCTTCGCGTGGCCGGCCAGCCGGGCCCGCACCGTCTGCAGGTCGAACGCCCGCAGGGCCCGCTGGCCGCTCGGCCCCGCCCGCCCGAACGCCCGCGTCGTCAGCACGGTCACGTCCCAGCCGGTCCGGGACAGCCACTTCGCCATCGCCGCCGGGCGCCGGGCGCCGGTGTCCCGGGTCGGCGGATAGAAGTAGGAGACGAGCAGCAGCGACCGGCGCCGGCCGGAGTCGGTCACGCCGCCGCTCCGAGCTTCTCGCGCCGCGCCGCGATCGCTTCCGCGTATGCCTCGTCCATGCGGTCGAGGAGTGCCGGCCACGCCCAGAGCCGCTCGGCCTTCGCCCGCCCGGCGGTGCCGAGCCGTGCGCGGCCCTCGGCGCCCATGTCGACGATCCGATCGAGCGCCTCGGCGGCGGCCGCGGAGTCGCCGGCCGGGATCAGGATCCCGGTCTCGTCGTCGACGACTGCGCGGACGCCCGGATAGTCGGTCGCGATCGCGGGAAGCCCGCAGGCCATCGCCTCGATCAGGACGATCCCGAACGACTCCGGCGGCTCGGTCGTCAGCACGAACAGATCGGACGCGCGCAGGACCGCCGGCAGCTCGCTGTGCGGGACGCGGTCGAGGAAGTGGACGCGGGCACCGACCCCCGCCGCGACGGCCTGAGTGCGGAAGCCGTCGAGCAGCTCCCCGCCACCGGCGACGACGATGTGGATGTCGCGGTTGCGCGTCCGCGCCAGTGCCTCGATCGCGACGTCGAGGCGCTTGAAGTGATGGGCGCGGTCGAGCGTCGCCACGAATGCCGCAACGACGGCATCGGCGGGGATCCCGAGCCGCTCGCGTACGCCGGTGTCATCGGTGCCCGGTGAGAAGGCGTCGGTGTCGACCCCGTTCGGCATCTCGATGACCCGCTCCGGCGTCGCCTCGAGCGCCCGCTTCAGGTAGGGAACGGAGCGTGCGTGGTCGGGGCTGAGGACGAGGATCCGGTCGGCGGCGCGGATCAGCGCCGGCGCAACCGTGTGCTCGTAGGCCTCGAACAGGAGGCCGCGCGTTCCCTTGCCGAGCAGCCGGTTCTTGTAGTGGACGATCAGCGCGGCGCTGCGGCCGCGCTTGCGGAGCCTCCCGAGCAGGGTCAGCTCGGAGCCGAAGATGAAGGGGTAGTGAAGATGGACGACGTCGAACGACTCGAGCCGGGCCAGCTTCGGGATCAGCGGCGCGTTGCCGACGGCCATCACGGGGCCGATCCGGTGGACGATCGCGCCGCCGGGATCGGGCGGCTCGCCCTCGACGGCCGCGGTGAACACCTCGACGTGATGGCCGCGCGCAGCCTGTCCCTTCGCGAACCGGTAGGCGGTGTTCCCGGCGCCGCCGGGATAGGGCGGAAAGGTCGCGGTCAGGTGGGCGATCCGCAGCGGTTCCACGAAGTGGTCAGTCGGAGTCCCCGATCAACCGCTCTTGCCCGGACAGCTCGAGCGTCCGCTCCAACCCTTCCTTGAGCCCGACCTTCGGCTCCCAGCCGAGGATCTCCCTGGCCTTCGAGATGTCGGGCTGGCGGACCTGCGGATCGTCGACCGGCAGCGCCTCGTGGACGATCTCCGACTTCGATCCGGTCACCTCGACGACCGTCTCGGCGAGCTGCTGGAGCGTGTACTCGTCCGGGTTGCCGATGTTGACCGGATGGTGGACGTCGGATTCGACGAGGGCGATCAGGCCGGAGAGGAGGTCGTCCACGTAACAGAAGCTTCGCGTCTGCGAGCCGTCGCCGAACACCGTCAGCGGCTTCTCCTGCAGCGCCTGGCGCAGGAACGTCGGGATCGCCCGCCCGTCGTGCGCTCTCATCCTCGGGCCGTATGTGTTGAAGATCCGAACGATCGCCGTGTCGAGGCCCTGCTGGCGGTGGTAGGCCATCGTCAGCGCCTCGGCGTAGCGCTTCGCCTCGTCGTAGACGCCGCGCGGGCCGATCGGGTTGACGTGGCCCCAGTAGCTCTCCGGCTGGGGGTGGATCTGCGGGTCGCCGTAGACCTCCGAGGTCGAGGCGAGCAGGAAGCGGGCGCGCTTGAACTTGGCGACGCCGAGCATGTGGTGGGTCCCGTGCGAGCCGACCTTGAGGGTGTGGAGCGGCAGGCGGGCGTAGTCGATCGGCGAGGCGGGCGAGGCGAGGTGGTAGATGAAGTCGACCGGCTCGTCGATCGTCACCGGGACAGTGATGTCGACGTTGCGGAAGTCGAAGGCGTCGTCGCGGATGTGGCTGATGTTGCGCAGCGAGCCGGTGTCGAGGTTGTCGAGGCAGATGACGCGATGGCCCTGCCCGAGCAGCCGCTCGCAGAGGTGGGAGCCGAGGAAGCCGGCCCCGCCGGTGACGACACAGGTGCTCATTCAGCGGCGACCATACCTGCGGCGGCCCCCGTACAGGTCATCGCGTGCCAGCTGGGGTTTCGCTCCGTGTCCATCGCGAGCCTGATCGACCGGCCGCCCGGGATACATGAATCGCGGGCCGGCGCGCTCAGGGTCGCGCCGGCGCC
>DATMCB010000169.1:0-2524 GCA_035558835.1 Solirubrobacterales bacterium | reverse complement strand
GCAACAAGGTCGTGGCGGTGCTGTCGGCGCGGGGGAAGACCACGGACGAGCTGCTGACCATGGCGAGCGAGATCTCGGACAGCCCGAGCCCGCGCGAGATGGACATGCTGCTCTCGACCGGAGAGCGGATCTCCTGCGCGCTGTGTGCGATGGCGATCTGGGACCTCGGCCACCAGGCGATCTCGCTGACCGGCTCGCAGGCGGGGATCGTCACCGACTCGTCGCACACGAAGGCGCGGATCGTCGACGTCCGCGCCGGCCGGATCGAGCAGGCGCTCGAGCGCGACAACATCGTCCTCGTCGCCGGCTTCCAGGGGGTCTCGACCGACTCCAAGGACGTGACGACGCTCGGCCGCGGCGGATCCGACACGACCGCGGTGGCGCTCGCCGCCGCGCTCGGCGCCTCGGTCTGCGAGATCTACACCGACGTCGCCGGGGTCTTCAGCGCCGACCCGCGCGTCGTCCCCGACGCCCGAAAGCTGCCCGTCGTCTCCTTCGAGGAAATGCTCGAGATGGCTGCGTCCGGCGCCCGCGTCCTGCAGCTCCGCAGCGTCGAGTACGCCCGCAACCACGGCGTCAGGATCCACTGCCGCTCGTCGTTCGAGCAGGGCACCGGTACCCTCGTGATCGCCGAGGAAGAGACCATGGAGAACCCGTTCGTCACAGCCGTAACCCACTCCGCCGACGAGGCGCGCGTGACCCTGTCCGGGGTCCGCAACGAACCCGGCATCGCCGGCCGGATCTTCACCGCGCTCGCCGATGCGAACGTCAACGTCGACGTGATCATCCAGAACGAGCCGGTCTCGACCGAGCACGGCGCCGACCTCTCGTTCACCGTCGGCCGCGCCGACCTCGCGACCGCCGTGGCCGCGATCGAGGGCGAGGACGGGATGAGCTCCGGCAAGATCCTCACCGACGATCAGATCGGCAAGGTCTCGATCATCGGCGCCGGCATGCGCAGCCATCCGGGCGTTGCCGCCAAGGTCTTCCAGGTGCTCGGCGACGAGGGGATCAACATCGAGATGATCTCGACGTCGCCGATCAAGATCTCCTGCGTGATCGCGGCCGATCGCGTCGACGACGCCGTTCGCGCCCTGCACGGCGCCTTCGAGCTCGGCGCCGACACGATCCACGAAGAGGACTCGACCGGCGAGCACAAGGCTCGCGCCGCGAGCCGATGAGCGCCGCCGGCGGGGCCGGCTTCCGGGTCGGCGTACTCGGCGCCACCGGAGCGGTCGGCTCGACCGTTCTCGAGGTGCTCGCCGAGCGCTCGTTCCCGGTCGCCGAGCTCGTCCCGCTCGCCTCGGCCCGCTCGGCCGGGCGGAAGCTGTCGTTCGCCGGCGGCGAGGTCGAGGTCCGCGAGCTCTCCGACGAGTCGATCGCCGGCCTCGACATCGTCATCTCCTCGGCCGGAGGCGCGGTCAGCTCGGAGTGGGCGCCGCGGATCGTCGCCGCCGGCGCCGTCGTCGTCGACAACACCAGCTTCTGGCGGATGCACGACGAGGTGCCGCTCGTCGTCAGCGAGGTCAATCCCGAGGCAGCCGACGGCCATCGCGGGATCGTCGCCAACCCGAACTGCTCGACGATGCAGATGGTCGTCGCGCTGAAGCCGATCCTCGACGCGGTCGGGATCGAGCGGCTGATCGTCTCGACCTACCAGTCGGTCTCGGGGACCGGCCGGCGCGCGATCGAGGAGCTCCGCGCACAGTCGGCGGCGATCCTCGCCGGGGACGCGGTCGAGGCCCACGTCTATCCGCATCAGATCGCGTTCAACGTGCTTCCCCAGGTCGAGACCTTCAAGGAGGGCGACGACTACACGACCGAGGAGCGCAAGATGATGGCCGAGACGCGGAAGATCCTCGGCGCCGGCGATGAGCTCGGGATCGCCGCCACCTGTGCACGGGTCCCGGTCTTCAACTCGCACTCGGAGTCGGTCAACCTGCAGACCCGCGAGCCGCTCGAGCCGGACGGCTGCCGCGAGCTGCTCGCGGCGGCACCGGGGGTGGTCGTGCTCGACGATCCCGCCGAGGGCATCTACCCGCTCGCGACCGCCGCGGCGGGCCGCGACGAGGTCCTCGTCGGCCGGATCCGTCGCGACCCCTCCCACGAGCGCTGCCTGAACCTCTGGATCGTCGGCGACAACCTCCGCAAGGGCGCCGCCACGAACGCCGTTCAGGTCGCCGAGGTCCTCGTCGAGCGCGGCCTCGTCCGGGTCCCCGAGCCCGCCCTGGGCGGCGCCTGAGCCGAGCCGCCGCGCTGCCCGCCGTGGCGATCGCGGAGCCCGCTTGAACGGAGCACCAAGCTGATCGGCGCCTACGTCACGCTGCTCCTCGTCCTCGCCGCCGCGCTGGTGCTCGGTCAGGCGCTCGCCGCGTTCGCGGCGGGGGCGGATCGCGATCGCCCGACCGGGCTGACCTGGCTCGCGCCCGCCTACGGCCTCGCGGTCCTCCTGCTCGCCGGCGGGATCGCGATCCGGTTGCCCGGCCACGCGACCACCGCCGCGATCGTCCTCGCGGCGCTCACC
>DATMCB010000168.1:0-3153 GCA_035558835.1 Solirubrobacterales bacterium | reverse complement strand
CGCCCATCAGCGCCGCGACAAGCAGCACGAGCCCGACGTACTCGACCGTCCCCTGGCCCTTCTCGGCGGTGAGGCACGAGCGCAGCCGTGCCGCGGCGCCGAGCGCCCGGCAATGAGCGGTGGCGAATAGCGAATTCATCGCGAACTCCTTCCCCGGCCCGGAGAGCCGGATCGTTGACGCGATCGATGCTTCGCCGGGCGGGCCGACCGATCAATGCCCGCATGTGCCGGTCAGCCACGGTCCGGTGCCGACACTGTCAAATGGTCCTCCGGCGACTACGTCGGATCGCGTAACCTGCGGCGGCCGATGGCTCGTTGGAGAGGGATCTTCGGTCGCAAGGGCAAGCGCGACGCTGAACCCGCTGCGGAATCGCAGCCCGTCGACGACCCCGGAACCGCCGTTCATCCCTGGACCGGCAAGCGCGCCCCGGAGTCGGCGCCGCCCGCAGGGGACCCTTACGGCACCGGCGACTGGGAGAGGGTCCCCGAGACCGACACGAACGGCGAGGACAACGACGAGTCGCGCCCGGTCGTGATCGAGCCCGACACCGGGACCGCCGAGTGGGCGCCCCCCTCGCCGGTGGCCGGACGCAGACGGGAGCCGGAGCCGCCGAGCACCGAACAGCCGCTCGAGGAGGACGTGGAGCCGGCGCCGGATGCCGAGGCCGAGGTGGAAGCCGAGCCGGAGCCCGGGCCGGAGCCGGAGCCCGAGCCGGAGCCGGATGCGAACGCCGAAGCAGTGTCCGAGCAGGAGCAGGAACCCGAGGAGGAGCCGGCTGCGGCGCCGGCCCCGGAAGGCGACGAAGCGGGTGACACCGGCGATCGGATCCGGGTCGCAGCCGACGACGCCGCCCGGGTGGCCGAGATCCGCTCGCACGACGAGATCGTCGCCCTGGAGCGCAACCTCGAGCAGGAGAAGGCCAGCGCCCGAGCCGAGATCGAGGACCTCGCCTCACGGCTGCGCGAAGCGGAAGGGCGCGTCCAGCAGGCCGAGGAGCGCGCAGCGGAGATCGCCGCCGAGAAGGAGGCGGTCGAGACCCGCGCCCGGGAGCAGGCGACTCAATGGCTGCGCGGCCAGGTGACGAAGCTGAAGGCGGAGGCACAGCAGCGCGTCCGCGAGGAGGTCGAGCGGATTCGCGCCGAGGCGGCCGCAGCCGCCGACAACCCCGACGCCGCGGCCAGCGGAGCCGAGGCGGAGGGGTTGCGCAGCGAGCTTCAACTCGCCCGCGAGGAGGCGGACGCGCGAGTGGCCGAGGCACGCGACAGCGGCCGCCGGGAGGCGCTCGAAGGACCTGGTGGCGAGGAGATCGAACGCCGGATCGATGCCGCTCGGGCCGAGCTCGAGGCCGAAGCCGAGCGGAACGCCGAGCCACACCGTCGGGAGCTCGAGCGGCGGGCGCTCGCCGCCGCCGAGAAGCAGACGGCCGAGCGGATCGCCCGAATCGAGGCCGACGCCGACGAGCGCGTCCACGCCGAGGTGGCGATCGCCCGGAAGGCGGCCGAGGAGCGCTTCTCGGAGCTGCTCGGCGAGCGGGAGCGGGAGCTGCAGCAGGAGCGTGAGGCGCGGGCGACGGCCGTCGCCGAGTCCCACGAGCGCCTCGGTCAGATCGAGCGCCAGGCGACCGAGGCGGCGGAGCGCGTCACCGCCGCCGAACGCGCGCTCGAGGAAGAGAAGGTGAAGCTGCGCGAGGAATCGCAGCGCCGGGCCAAGGTCGACGCCGAGCAGGCGCGGGCCGTCGCCGAGGCCGCGGCGGCCGAGCGGATGCGCGACCGCGAGGAGGAGCTGAGCGACGCGATCGCCGCCGCCAAGCAGGCCGAGAAAGACGTGCAGTCGAAGGTGGATGCTGCCGAGGCGAAGGCCCGGGCCGCCGAGGAGCACTCGCGCGAGCTCGAGGCCGAGGCGGCGGCAGCGATCAGCGAGGTCCGGCAGGCGGCCGCCGACTGGCTTCGCGATCAGACCAAGGCGATCCGGGCCGAGGCGGAGCGGAACGCCCGCGCCGGCGACTCCGGCTGAGCGACGCGGACGGCGAAGCCCTCAGAGTGCCCCGCGCCAGGCGTCGAGCGCGCCGACGCGGTCGGCCGTCGCCGCGACGAGCGGAGTCGGATCGACGCTGACCGCCGGCGGCCCTCCGGCCAGGGCATGGACCGTCTCGACCACCGACCCCGCCAGCGCGCGACGGTCGTAGCCGCCTTCGAGGCAGACCATGACCGGCGCGCCGACCTCCTGGCCGAGCTCGCGGACGACGGCTGCCATCGAGCCGTAGTCGTGGTCGCTCAGCAGGCAGCTCCCGAGCGGATCGGCCGCGTGAGCGTCGTAGCCCGCCGAGACGACGAGCAGGTCGGGGCGCCAGCGTCGCACCACCGGGGCGACGACGTGCTCGAGAAGGCCGACGAACTCGTCGGCCCCGGCCCCGGGCGGGACCGGCATGTTCAGCGTCATCCCAGCCCCGGCGCCGCTGCCGGTCTCGCTCGCGGCCCCGGTGCCGGGGTACAGCGGGCTCTGGTGGATGCTCGCGTAGAGCACGTCGGCGCGGCGGTCGAAGATCTCCGCGGTGCCGTTGCCGTGGTGGACGTCCCAGTCGAGGATCAGGACGCGGGCGGCGTCGCACGCCGCGATCGCGTGAGCGGCGCCAACGGCGGCGTTGTTGAACAGGCAGAAGCCCATCGCGCGATTCGACTCGGCGTGATGGCCGGGTGGGCGCAGGCCGCAGAAGACGAAGTCCTGCTCGCCGGCCAGCAGCGCCCGGGCGCCCTCGGCGGCGGCCCCGGCCGCGCGCAGCGCCGCCTCCCACGACTCGCGGACGACGACCGTGTCGAGATCGATGGCACCGCCTCCAGCGGCACAGAGCTGCTCGATCGCATCGACGTGGCCAGCGCCGTGGACCCGGGTCAGCCAGGATCGCTCCGCCGGCGGCGGGTCGGCACGCCGAAGCGAAGGCCAGCCGGCCTCCTCGAGGGCAGCCTCGATTGCCGTGATCCTGCCGCCGTTCTCCGGATGCGGGCCCGTGTCGTGGCGAAGCGACGACGGATGGTGGAGATATAGACCCATCGGCTGCGGATACGGTACTGCCGCCTTGCCGACCAGCCACGCCTATGAGCCGGGATCGAACGGGACCGCCGACGTCGCCGTGGTCGGCGGCGGAGCGGCGGGGC
>DATMCB010000167.1:0-6627 GCA_035558835.1 Solirubrobacterales bacterium | reverse complement strand
ATCAGGCCGCTCTCGGTGGCGATCGCGATGGCCGGATCGCGGAACGTCCCGACCCGGGAGCGCTTCTTCCTCGGCTGGTTCGGCGTCCGCGGCATCGGCTCGATCTACTACGCGGCCGCCGCCGGCGCCGCCGTCCAGCTTCCCGGTCCGGCAACCGACGTGATCGTCTGGACCGCATTCGTCTGCGTTCTCGTCTCGATCGTCGTCCACGGCACGACCGCGGCGCCGTTCACCCGGGCGCTGCTCCCCGAGCCGGGATCCGACCTGGCGAAGCGGCGACTCCGCTGGACGAGCCGGGGCGGCGGCGGCAAGGAGCCGCGGCCGGAGCCGGAGGGCTGACCGCCCCCGCCGCGCCGCTCAGAGGACGCCGGCTTCGCGGGCGCCGCTGACCGTCTCCCGCATCGTCGCCTCGGCGTCCCACTCCGGCGTCCAGCCGAGCTCGTCGCGTGCCTTTCGTGTGTCCATCATCGTCGGCGCCCGGAAGGCGTTCAGCCATTCGACCTCGGGGGGCAGCCCCGGGATCCGGTTGGCGACCTCGCTGAGCGCCGCGACGGCGGCGCCGGGAACGGGAACGGACCACCAGCCGCAGGCGCGCGCCATCCGCGCGATGCTCATCGACCCCGGTCCGGCGAGGTTGTAGCGGCCGGGCGGTCCGGCGCCCTCGACCGCGGCCCGCAACGCCGAGGCGACATCGAGGGTGTGGACGAGCTGAAACTCGGCGCCGGGATCGGGCAGCACCGGGCCGAGGAACGGGATCTGCTCGAGCGCCCGGCGGGCGAGCCGGAGCTGGCCGTAGATCGGCAGCAGGCGAACGGTCGTCTCGATCAGGGTGAGCGCCCCGGCGCCGGCGACGATGCAGGGACGGAAGACGTACGCCTCGGTGCCGGAGCCGGCGATCGCATCGTCGAGGACACGCTCGAGCTCGGCCTTGTGCGCCGAGTAGTAGAAGTCCTCGGAGCCGCGCGGCGGCACCTCCTCGGTCAGCGGCTGCGGGTTGTCGGCGTGGAACCCGTAGGCGGCCACCGACGAGGTGTAGACGAGGCGCTTCGCCCCGGCACCGACCGTCGCGTCGAAGACGTTCCGGCTGCCTTCGGTGTTGATCCGCTGCGCCTCGTCGGGGTCGCCGATGATGATGAATGCGAGGTGGACGACGACGTCGGCGCCGTCGACGAGCGCGTCGACGGAGGGGCGGTCGAGGACGTCGCCGCGCTGATAGGCGACCTTGTCGGAGAGGCCGTGGGCAGCCGGATCGAACGGACGGCGCGCCATGCCGATCACCTTCGCGACGGCCGGCGAGGCGTCGAGCGCCCGCAGCGCGGCGATGCCGATGTCGCCGGTCGGCCCGGTCACCGCGACGGTCAGATCCGAGGCAGAAGCTCCGGCCACGATCTCAGCCGGCGAGGATCGCCCGGGCGGTCCGGTGGGCCAGCGACATCGTCGTGAACATCGGGTTCGTCCCCGAGGCGGTCGGGAACGCACTGGCGTCGCCGATCCAGACGCCGCCGGCGTCGTGGAGCTCGCCCCATGGACCCGCCACCGAGCTCGCCGGGTCGGCACCCATCCGGCAGGTCCCCATCTGGTGGGCGCTGAAGAGGCCGATCTCGCGGTCGGGGATCGACAGGTTCCCGACCGCGGCGATGAACTCCTCGAGGTCCTCCCCACGCCGCCAGACCGGTGCGAGGCGGCTCAGCGCCTGCATCTCCTCGACCCCGCTCGCCTCCATGATCCGCGCCATCTCGGCGATGCCCCGATGCAGGTGCGCGACATCGAGCTCGTCGCGGACCGGGTAGTGGAGGACCGGCCGCCCACCGGCGTCCACCGTCACCCGGCCGTGGCCGCGATCGCGGGTCAGGTTGATGAAGCCGGCGCCCCGCGGGTACTTCGCCATCCCCTCCTTGTGGTCGCGCCCGGACCGCCATGGCAGCGCCGCCGCGGTCAGGCCGGTGGTGTGCTGAGCACACTCGATCAGGAAGCCGTAGCCGTCGTCGAGGTCCTCGAACTCGTGCGAGAGCGCGGCCTGCGGCGGCCCCCACCAAGGGTCCTGCGGTTCCTCGTGGTAGCCGAAGACGACGCTCGTCGGGTGCAGGCGCAGGTAGTCGCCGGCGGCGGGGCCGCCGATCCCGCTGCGGAGAAGCAGGGCCGGCGACTCGACCGAGCCGCAGGCGACGACGACGGTCGGCGCCCGCACCGTCACCGAGGCGGTTCGCCCGTCGGGGTCGAGGTAGACCGCCTCGACGCCCGCCGCCCGCCCGTTCTCGACGAGGATCCGCTCGACCCGGCAATGGACGACGAAGTCGGTGCCGTTCGCGGCCGCGTCGGCGAGGTAGGTCTTCGCGGTCGAGCGCTTCGAGCCGGACTGGTCGCCGAACCCCATGTAGCCGGCCGTGACCGGGTCGTAGGTGGCCGGGTCGGTGTTCCTGGTGGTCCCCCGGAAGTCGAGGCCGCGGGCCTCGCAGCCCTTCTGGAGGAGCCGATGCGGCCCGTTCAGGTCGCTGCATTCCCCGTTCACCCCGAGCCGGTCCCAGACCGAGTCCATGTCGGCGTCGTAGTCGGCGCCGTCGATCCCCTCGAGGCCATGCGCCGCCCACTCGGCGCGGACGTGGTCGGTCGTCCGCAGGCAGTTCGTCCAGTTGAGGACGGTGCCGCCGCCGAGCGCCGATCCCGCCTGGATCGAGACCGAACCGTCGGCGGTCGCGAACGGACCGCCGTTCAGGAAGATGTTCCGGTAGGCCCAGAGCTCGAGGCCGTTGAACTCCGATTCGTCGTGGTAGCCGCCCATCTCGAGGACGCAGACCTGCTTGCCGGCGGCGGCGAGCTCGGCGGCGATCACCCCTCCCCCTGCTCCCGAGCCGACCACGACCGCATCGGCGCTCAGCGTCAGGTCCTCGATCGGGACGACCGGGGTGATCGGCCGCTCGACGTCGGCGGCCGGCTTCGGCAGCGCCTGCGGCCCCGGATAGCCGATCCCGGGCCAGTTCGGGTTGATCCCGGTGCCGGCGTCGGGGAGCGCGTAGTGGAGCGACAGGCAGAGGCCGCGGAGGCCGTCGAGGCCGGCCGTCGCCTCGGGGTCGGCCATGAAGGCGGCGACGATCGCCTCGCGCGCCTCCTGCGGGGCGACGGCGTCCATCCCCTCGGCGGCGAGCGCGTCGAGGAGGCCGCGCAGGCCGGCGAGCTGCTCGGCCGGCGCTCCCGACTCGAGCAGGCCGAGCTCGACCCCGATCGGGACCGCGTAATCGCTCGCCGAACGGGCCCAGAAGCCGGTCGGGTCCTCGCCGTCGGGCGCCTCGAGCGACGGCACCCAGGTGTCGCAGAGCGCCGCCAGGGTCGCCCGCTGAGCATCGTCGAAGAGCTCGCTCGCCGCGTAGGCGGAGAGCGCGTCGGAGACCTCGGCGGTGACCGCACCGATGTAGGGGAGCATGTGGACCTCGCGGGCCGGCGCGTAGCCCGGCGTGACCAGGATCGACTGCCGGCGCGTGTACTTGCGGATCCCGTCGGCACCGTGCCGTGAGCCCAGCCCCGACTGCTTCCAGCCGCCCATCGGCAGCTCCAGCGCCGAGTAGTTGAGCTGGGCGTCGTTGACGCAGGCGACGCCGGCCTCGATCCGCCGCGCGAGCGCCTCGCCGCGGGCGGTGTCGCGGGTCCAGACCGATGCCTGCAGGCCGTAACGGCCGTCATTGGCGAGCGCGACCGCCTCATCGGCATCGGCGACCCGCATCACCGGCAGGGTCGGCCCGAACGTCTCCTCGTTCATGCAGAGCATCGAGTGGTCGACCCCGGTCAGGACCGTGGGCTCGTAGAAGCGGCCCGGCCCGGCGCCGGCCCTGCCGCCCGTCCGCACCTGCGCGCCGCGCTCGACGGCGTCGCGGACGTGGGCGTCGATCAGGTCGAGCTGGGGCGGGAAGATGATCGCCCCGACGTCGACCGTGCCGAGCTCGCCCGGCGGTCCCTGCCGCAGCGACCCGACCGCCGCCGTCAGCCGCTCCACGAACTCGTCGTGGACGGCGTCCTCGACGTAGATCCGCTCGACCGAGATGCAGACCTGGCCACTGTTGCCGAGCCCGTAGGTGATCGCGGCGTTGACGGCCCGGTCGAGGTCGGCATCGGCGAGGACGATCATCGGGTCCTTGCCGCCGAGCTCGAGGCTGACCGGCGTCAGCGTCTCCGCCGCCTGCGCCATCACCTTCTTGCCGGTCTCGACCGAGCCCGTGAACATCACGTAGTCGGCGAGGTCGACGAGCGCCGCTCCGGTCTCGCCACGCCCGGTCGCGACCGTGAAGACGCCCTCGGGAATGCCGGCCTCGGCGAGCATCTCGGCCATCAGGAGCGACGTCAGCGGCGTCACCTCCGACGGCTTCAAGATGACGGCGTTTCCGGCCGCAAGCGCCGGGATGCAGTCGCCGAAGGAGTTGATCAGTGGGAAGTTCCAGGGGCCGATCACGGCGACGACGCCGGCCGGCTCGTAGCGGACCTTGAGCCTGCGACCGCCGCGGACCGACGGCGCCGCCGTCTCGACGATCTCGTCGGCGAGCATCTCCGGCGCCCGCTTCGCCCAGAACTCGAGGGCCGAGACCCCGTAGCCGAGCTCGGCGAACAGCGTCTCGTCGGCCGTCTTGCCGGTCTCGCCGCAGATCGTCTCGACGACCCGGTTGCCGTTGGCGACCAGCCAGGCCCGGGCCGCCATCAGGACCCGCGCCCGCTCGGCGAACCCCGCCCCCCACCAATCGGGCTGGGCATCGCGGGCGGCCGCGACGATCGCCTCGACCGCGCTCCGGTCGAGGTCGGGGACCTCGGCGAGCGTCGCGCCGGTGGCGGGGGCCTCCACCGCGATCACGCGTCCGTTCGTCGCCTGGGCCTCGCTGCCCGCTGACGTCACGCTCTCCATTTCCCGATCGGCGAGTCTACCCTGCCGCAGCGGTGATCCGGCCGCGGCTGCGGGGCGCCGGAGTTGCGAGGATTCGGGCTGGATGCCCACCACCGTCCTCATCTCCGATCTCCATCTCGGCGCCACCTCCGGTCACGACGTCCTGCGCCGGCCGGCGATGCGCGAGCGGCTGCTCGAGGCCGTCGAGCGGGTCGACGCGGAGCGGATCGTCCTCCTCGGCGACATCGTCGAGCTCCGCGACGGCCCGCTCGGCGAGTCGCTGCTCGAAGCCCGCGAGTTCTTCCGCGCCATCGGCGCGGCGTTCGCCGGCAAGGACGTCGTCCTCGTTCCCGGCAACCACGATCATCGGCTGCTCGGATCGTGGCTCGAACGCGCCGGCGAGAGCGATGAGCCGGTCGCCCTCGACGAGCTCATCGCCGACCCGCATCCGGCCGTCGAGACGATCGCCGGCTGGCTCGGGGAGGCGCGGCTCGAGGTCCGCTACCCCGGCATCTGGGTCCGCGACGACGTCTTCGCCACCCACGGCCACTACCTCGACAGCCACGTCACGCTGCCGACGATCGAGCGGCTCTCGGTCGCCACGGTCGACCGGCTCGGCGGCAGGCCGACCGGGCGGCGTCAGTCCGCCCACGACTACGAGAACGTCCACGCGCCGGTCTACGACCTGATCTTCAGCCTCGCCCAGGGCGGGCGAACGGTCGGGGGCAAGGGCAACGGCCGCTCTCCGGCCCTGCGGATCTGGGAGACGATCGGCGGCGCCTCCGGCAAGGCGCGGACGATCCGCGGCAAGCTGCTCGGCTCCGCGGTGGTGCCGGCGACGCTGCTCGGCCTCGAGCGGGCCGGCCTCGGGCGTTTCAACCGCGACTTCTCGATCGCCGAGATCGGCCGCGCCGGTGTCGAGGCGATGCACGTCGTCGTCGAGCGGCTCGGGATCGAGGCGGAGCACGTGATCTTCGGCCACATCCATCGCCGCGGCTCGCTGACCGCCGATGCCGGGCCCGACGGGCCGGCCTGGCGACGCAACGGCGTCACCCTCCACAACACCGGCAACTGGCTCTACGCGTCGGCGCTGCTCGGCCGCGCCGTGCCGCAGAGCCCGTTCTGGCCGGGATCGATGGTGGTCGTCGCCGAGTCGGGGCCGCCCGAGCTGGTCGAGGTCCTGACCGACGTCGACCGCGAGGTCCTCGCCGGCCGCGCCGGCCGCCGCTGATCGCGATCAGCGGGAGTGGGAGGCGGGCTCGCCGGCGAGCAGCCGCAGCGCGTGCGGGAGCGCGGCGGCGATTGCCTCGCCGGCCTCGGCGATCGCCTTCGGGCTGCCGGGGAAGTTGACGATCAGGGTCCGCCCGCGGATCGCGGCGATGTTGCGGGCGAGCATCCAGTGCGGGGTGTGCTCGCGGGAGGCGAGCCGCATCGCCTCGGCGATGCCCGGCGCCTCGCGATCGGCGACGGCCAGCGTCGCCTCAGGCGTCACGTCGTCGGCGGCGAAGCCGGTGCCGCCGGTGGTGAGCACGAGCCGGCAGCCCTCCTCGTCGCAGAGGCGGCGCAGGCGGTCGGCGATCAGGTCGCGATCGTCGGCGATCATGTCGCGCACGGTGACCTCGGCGCCGAGCGCCACCGCGAAAGCGGCAAGGCGGTCGCCGCTCTCGTCCTCCTCTCCCCCGCCCTCCGCCCGCGAGGTGCTGATCGTCAGGACGGCCGCCCGCGGCGCTTTAGCCATCGGCATTCCACTCGCCGCTCTTGCCGCC
>DATMCB010000166.1:0-5573 GCA_035558835.1 Solirubrobacterales bacterium | reverse complement strand
GTCGTCCATGTAGACCCGCATCCGTCCCGAGAGGACGTAGCCGAGGTGCGATACCTGGCAGGAGTCGGTGCCGGCGATCGGCTTCACGTTCATCGACCACTTCCAGCCCGGCTCGAAGGTCCCCTTTCCGACGACCTGTCCGCCGATGTTGACGACCTGGGCCCGTCCGTTGCCCTCGAACTCGCGAACCTCGTCGGGGGAGTCGAAGTCCCTCGCTTCCATATCGGCCATTGAGGCCTCCTCTCTCGCAGGGCCCGCCCGGAGGAGTCTCCCTCCAGGGGTCCGGAAAAGCAAGTCGCCCCATGGCGCGGGGAGGTCAGACGATCAGACCGTGGCGGACGGTGCGCTCGCTGACGACCCGCGGCTCGACGAAGCCGAGCAGGTAGTCGGGGCCGCCGGCCTTGCTGCCGGTCCCGGAGAGGCGGTTGCCGCCGAACGGCTGGCGCCCGACCATCGCGCCGGTCATCCCGCGGTTGACGTAGAGGTTGCCGACCGGCGTCGCTTCCGCGAAGCGGCGGATCGTCACCGGATCGCGTGAGTGGACGCCGCCGGTCAGCGCGAACGGCAGCGCGTCGATCCGCGCCAGCGCCTCCTCGGCGTCGCCGACCGCTTCGACGGTGACGAGCGGCCCGAACAGCTCGGTGTCGAGCAGCGACGAGGACTCCGGGAGCCCGCCGACGAGGGCGGGCGCGACGAACCATCCCTGCTCGCCGGCCGGCGCGTCGGCCCGCGCCAGCACCGTTCCCTCGCTCGCCGCCTGCTCGGCCGCGGCGTCGAGCCGCTCCTTCGCGTCGGCGTCGATCAGCGGCGGGACATCGGTCTCGAGCCGCTCCGCCTGACCGACGCTGAGCGCCTCGACCGCGCCGCTCATCCGCTCGGCGAGCTCATCGATCCGGGACTCGTGGACGAGGACGCGCGACGTCGCCGAGCACTTCTGGCCGGCGAAGCCGAACGCCCCGGCCATCAGCGCCGGGATGGCGTCGTCGAGGTCGGCGTCGCCGTCGACGTAGGCGCAGTTCTTGCCCCCGAGCTCGGCCAGGACCCGCTTGAAGTGGCGCTGCCCGGGGGCGAGCCGCGCGGCGCTCTCGACGATCCCGGCCCCGACCGGGAGCGAGCCGGTGAAGGCGATCGCATCGACGAGCGGGTGCTCGACGAGCGCCGCCCCGGTCTTCCCTTCGCCCTGGGTGATCGCAAGCGCCGCCGCGGGGACGCCGGCGGCGAGCAGGACGTCGGCAAGCAGCGCGCCGCAGCCCGGTGACTGCTCGGCCGGCTTCATCACGACCGCGTTGCCGGCGGCGAGGGCGCCCGCGGTCATCCCGCAGAGGATCGCCACCGGGAAGTTCCAGGGCGCGATCACGGCGACGACCCCGAGCGGGGCGTAGCCCATGCGGTTCGCCTCGCCGGGGATGCTCGTGACCTCCGCGCCGGCGTCGAGATCGATCGCCCGTGCGGCGTAGTAGCGCAGGAAGTCGATCGCCTCACAGACGTCGGCGTCGGCCTCCCGCCACGGCTTCGCGCACTCGCGGACCTCCAGCGCGGCGACCTCGAGCCGCCGTTCCTGGAGGATCCCGGCGGCGCGCTCCAGCACCTGCGCGCGCTCGGCCGCCGGACGCGCCGACCAGGCGCGGCGACCCTCGCCGGCAGCGAGCGTCACCGCCTCGTCAACCTCCTCGGAAGACGCGACCGCGGCAAGCGCCACCGCCCGGTCCGTCCTCCCCGGATCGGCCGAGACGAGCTCTTCGGCGGTGCGGGAGTCGTCGCCGACCCGGACCGGTGCCGCGAGCGGCAGCCGCGCGTCGAGCTCGTCGAGCGCGGCGCCGACCTGGTCGCGGACCGGCGGCCGGCGGAAGTCGAGGGTCGGCGTGTTGACGAAGTCGCTCACGGCCGCTCCAGCAAGGTTTCCAGGTCGGCGGTCCGGCCGCGCGTGACGAGGAACGAGTCGTTCGAGGTGTTCTCGAGCAGCCGGCGGACGAGGTAGGCCATCCCGGCGATCAGGTCGCCGACCGGCGTGTAGACGCGGGCCCGGGCGCCGCAGCCGTGGATCGCGACGGCGAGCTCGTCGCCGAGCCCGCGGAGCACCTGGAACTCGAGCCCGTCCCGTCCCGCAGCGGTGCCGTCGGCGTAGGCGAGGGCATGGGCGATCGAGCGGATGTTGTGGGAGCCGATCGCGAGGCGGATCCGCGGCCGCGCGTCGAGCAGGGTGCGGGTCAGCGCCTCGAAGTTGCGGTCGGTGGCGCGCCGGGTCGCGAAGACGGGCTCGGGCCAGCCGTGCTCGGTGGATTCGATCCGCTCGTGATCCCAGTAGGCGCCCTTGACGAGCCGGATCGAAAGCGGCGCCTCGCGGCGATCGGCGAGATCGAGCATCTGCTCGGCGATCTCGGTCGCGTCGCGCAGGTAGGCCTGGAGCACGACCCCGGCCGACGGGCCGGCGCGGAACTCCTCCTCGGCGAGGACCGAGCCGGCGAGCGCGAGCGTCGCCTCGCGCGAATCGAGGGACTCCATGTCGATGTGGACGTGGGCGCCGACGACCTGCGCCCTCCGGAGGATCGCGCGGAGCCGCATCGCCGCGTCCTCGGTCGCCGACCACGGCGCCCAGGGTCGAATCTCGGCGGTCAGCGCCGAGGGCTTCACGGAGAGATCGGCGCGCGGCGGATCGCCGTCGGGGGGCGCTCCCGCCGCCGCGGCCTCACGACCGAGCACCCCGAGCGCGTCGATGCAGCGGCCGGCGTAGTCGTCGGCCTCCCCGGCGCGGACGACGGCCTCACCGAGCAGGTCGAGCGTCGCGCCGATCCCCCGGTCCCAGAGGCCGCGGACGTAGGGCATCGCCCGATCCGGCGAGGAGGCGACGATGAAGCGCCGCCCGGCGATCCGGTTGGCGAGCGCTAGGGCGAGGCCGAGCGCGGAGGCGCCGAGCGGCCCGGGGGGCCGGCCGCCGCGCAGGTAGGCGACGAAGTGGGCGCCGAGCTCGCGCGGGCTGCTGCAGACCGGTGCGACGTCGACCATCCGGTAGAAGGCGCTCCGCATCGCCGGTCGCGAGGAGATCCGCCGCGTGACCGCGTCGTCGAGCGCCCGCAGCGGGCTCCGGCGCGGCTCGGCGGCGACGAGCTCGCGGCCGCGCTGCAGGACGGTGGCCTCGAGATCGCCGCTCGCCTCCACCCGGTCCTGAGACCCGACAGTCTCCATCAGTGGTAAGTATCGCCCCACCGTGAAGCAGACCGCCGATTCCACCCGCCTCGAAGAGGAATACGGCGTCCACAACTACGCGCCGCTGCCGGTGGTGATCAGCCGCGGCGAGGGCTCCTGGGTCGAGGACGTCGAAGGGCGTCGCTACTTCGACGCGCTCTCCGCGTACTCGGCCCTCAACTTCGGCCATCGCCACCCGCAGCTCGTCGCCGCCGCCCGCGAGCAGCTCGACCGGCTGACCCTGACCAGCCGCGCGTTCCGCAACGACCGGATCGGCACCCTCTGCCGGGAGCTCGCCGAGCTCTGCTCGCTCGATCGGGTGCTGCCGATGAACACCGGTGCCGAGGCGGTCGAGACCGCGATCAAGGCGGCCCGGAAGTGGGGCTACGAGGCGAAGGGGGTCGCGGCCGGCCGGGCGAAGATCGTCGTCTGCCGCGGCAACTTCCACGGCCGGACGACGACGATCATCTCGTTCTCCGACGACGAGGTCGCCAGGACCGGCTTCGGTCCGTTCACGCCCGGCTTCGAGAGCGTCCCCTACGGCGACCTCGCCGCCCTCGAGGCGGCGCTCGACGAGGACACGGTCGCGTTCCTGGTCGAGCCGGTCCAGGGGGAGGCCGGGGTGATCATCCCGCCCGACGGCTACCTGGAGGGAGCGCGGGCGCTCTGCACCGAGGCGAACGCGCTCCTGATCACCGACGAGATCCAATCCGGCCTCGGCCGCACCGGCCGCACCTTCGCGGCCGACCACGAGGGGGTCACGCCCGATCTGATGCTGCTCGGCAAGGCGCTCGGCGGCGGCATCGTGCCGATCTCGGCCGTCGTCGGCACGGGCGAGGTGCTCGGGCTCTTCAAGCCGGGCCAGCACGGCAGCACCTTCGGCGGCAACCCGCTCGCCTGCGCGATCGCGATCGCGGTCCTCGACCTGCTCCGGGACGGCTCGCTGCAGCGGAACGCCGCCGAGCTCGGCGACCGGTTCGCCGCCTCGCTGCGGGCGGCCGACCATCCTGCGGTCACGGCGATCCGCCAGCGCGGGCTCTGGATCGGCGTCGACATCGGCCCCGGCGGGGCGACCGCCCGCGAGGCTTGCATGGAACTGCTCACCACGGGCGTCCTCGCGAAGGAGACGCAGACGCGGACGATCCGCTTCGCGCCGCCGCTGACGACGAGCGCCGACGAGCTCGAGTGGGTGCTCGAGCGCGTCAACCGGGTCGTCGCCGGGCTCTGATCAGCGCCGCCCGATCAGCGGTTGCGCCGGATCAGCCCGATCCGGACGTTCCTCGTGTGCTCCTCGCCGCCGAGCGGCTGGTAAGTGACCCGGGCGCGGACCCGGACCCGGCGGGTCTCTCCGGGGGCGCCGGATGCAAGCCGGCGGGCGATCCGGAAGCGCGGCCGGACCGGAATTTCGACCCGTCCCGCCTCGCCGGGATAGGCGAGGGCGCCGCGGCTCTTCGCCGAGTAGTGGAGCTGGACCTGCCCCGGACCGGGGACCCTGAGCACGATCCCGCCCGTACCGCGGCGGGGGCGGTGGGTGCGAGCGACGACGGCGAAGCCGTTCGAGGGAGCGGCGTTGCGGCCCAGCACCCTGTCTCCGGCGACCGCCTTGATGCCGTTCGCGAGGGCGCCGCGGATCGGGTCGGACGCGAGCCGGCCGTAGACGCCCGGCACCCGCGGCCGAGCGCAGCCCTCGGCGAAGCTCGTGTCGCCGACGAGCCGGAAATCGCCCCCGGCGATCGGCACGACCAGCGGCCCGCCACTGTCGCCGGAGCAGGCGTCGACCCCGCCGGCGCGGCGGCCCGCGCAGACCATCACGTCGGGATGGAGGATCGGGCCGTAGTAGTCGTCGCAGGCAGAGTCGGAGATCATCTTGATCGCGCCCTGGCGGAGGACGTCGCTGCTCTTCTCGCCGGCCTCGCTGGTCGTCCCCCAGCCGGTCACGAAGGCGCGCCGCCCCGGTGCCCAGACGGCCTCCTCCCCGGGCCCGGCGATCTTGATCGTCCGTTGGTCGGCGCGCGAGTCGAGGACCATGAAGACGACGTCCCAGGCGGCGGTGTTCGGGTCCCACAGCGGCACGCCGTCGCCGTCGACGAACCAGTAGTAGTCGGCGAGCGCGTGGACCCGGCCGCGGTCCGACGAGAGCCGCGTCCGCCCGGTGACGACATCGAAGTCCCCGGCGGGCTGGAAGTTCCGGTTGAGGCCGAGCGTCACGCAGTGGGCGGCGGTGACGACGACCTTCGGGGCCACGAGGCTGCCGCCGCAGTTGTGCATGTCGATCGGCCGATAGCGGATCGAGACCTGCCACGGCCAGCGCCGGATCTGCGTCTTGCTGCCGCCGGCGACCCGGCCCGCCGCCGCAGGCGCCGCTGCCGCTGCCAGCGGGGCGGCGCCGG